>CAZZKY010000042.1:0-4995 GCA_964654765.1 uncultured bacterium
AATAGAAGGATTTTGGAGTTATGCCAAAGAGAGACTTCTTAAGTTTCATGGAGTAAGCAGGGAGAATTTTGTGTATTACTTGAAAGAACTTGAATTCAGGTATAATAATAGAGAGAACTTAGATGAAATGGTGTATTTATGTTTAGGTGGAATAAAATGAGGAATTGCCAAAAAATATATAATGCTATTACCTTCAAATTAATTTCGATATTTTAAAAACCGATTAAATTAGGAAACTTCTTACAATTACCAAACTACTTTATCGGAAGCGTTCAGGGCAATTCGTATAGTAAGGAAGTATTGAGAGTTGTGGAAAGTCATCTGTTTAAGGCACGAACACGTTTCATAATTTAATGAAAGATTTTGGATTAAAACTGACACTTTAAATAAAGGCGCGCCCCACCGAAGGTGGGGCGCCGTCAAAGTTCCTGGGCTTCTCTCCTTCAGAACTGGACCCTTGGTACTTCCCTCTCCTCAGGTAAGCCGATCTCAAAGAAGGGTTCCTCTTTAAACCCAAACATGGAGGCGATTATGTTGGAAGGGAATATCCTAATACGCGTGTTATAATCCCTTACCACTGCGTTATAATATCTGCGGGCATTCTGAATAGCTTCTTCAATATTTGAAAGTTCCCTTTGAAGCATCATAAAGTTCTCATTAGCCTTGAGATTGGGATAGTTCTCCACCACCGCAAAGAGTTGTCTCAAAGCTTGGGTAAGCATGTTTTCTGATTTCATCTTATCTTCTGGAGTTGTGGAACTAACCGCCATCTGTCTGGCCTTAATCACATTTTCCAATGTGGTCCTCTCATGAGACGCATAGCCTTTTACAGTCTCCACAAGGTTGGGGATGAGGTCATGCCTTTTCTTAAGCTGAACATCAATGTCCGCAAAAGCATTCTTCACCATAAACCTCATTCTAACAAGTCCGTTGTAGATGGAGATGAAAACTATCACAAGTAATGCTAATACCACGAGAATTATCAGAAACATGCTCATTTAAACATCCCCTTCTTGTAGTAAACTGCCTCGTCTAAGGTTTTCCCTCCAAAGATGCCCACCTTCTCTTTACCCCTTGTCTCCATTCGGATATAAATGTCTTCACCTATCTCAGGCAAGCTTTTAAAGTTAAAAACTTTCTTATCTATCTTTACAGGCCTCTCATTTATGTAAACGTAATTTGAGTCATCCGAAAATCCCATGAAAATGCCACCTACGGTATTCTCGAGTGCCTCCATCTCAGCAGGGGTTAAAACCTCCTTTTGCAAAACTGAAGGAATAATAACACCCTGGGTTACTTCGATGCCACCCGACTGGGAAATTATAACAATTGACAAAATTAAGCTCAACATAATCTCACCCCCTTAAAAGTTTGCTGGCCTCCAAATTCTTGCGCCACTCTTGGGACTGAAGGGCAATTCAGTCCGGATCTGTACCAACTCACCCGTAGATGTCTGGACAAAGGCAGTTGCTTCTTCCCTCGAGCCGATTTGAACCGCTGGAGAAGCGGGCATACCTTCAAGTTGAACTTTAGTAACGGCATATCCCTGTAAATTTGTCCCCAGAGGTGCATTGGAATAAGCGGTTCCTGTCTTGTAAAATAGCACGTAAAGCCATCCCACGCCTCCAAAACCACAGGGGTCGTTCACACCCTTGTATGTTGTAAAGAAAACAGCACCTCCAAGTACAAGTGGAAAAGTAAGGGACTTTTCGCCATCCCGGAGCTCCACATACCACCCCTTGTATTTTCTGTTAACTGAATCCACAAAGGGTTCAAAGGACAGGTTAGGCATTCCAGGTATATTTTCAACCGTTGCATTTCCTGAAGTATCAATTTTTACCTTTATATTTGTTGCATTGAGCAGGTCAGCTAAATAATGGCTTGGACGCGCGGCATTTGTCCATCCTCCATTCCAATAACTATCTTTTAATCCTATAAAGTAATTCGTTCTCATATCATCTCTATCCTCCGCACTTAGAAATTTACCTGAGCCAAAGAACACCCAAAGATTTCCATACTCATCCATGGAGGCCGCGGCACCTGAAGTGAGTGGAGCATCTAACATAAACACCATAGACAATTCCCATTCGTTCGGATTCGTTTTATTTTTAGTAATTATACGATATAAGGCTCCTTTATCTTCATGCCTACTTCCTCGCTCTTCTACAAAGGTGGTTGGTAAATAAATTACATCAACGCTATAATCGAGTTTCACATCAACTGAAATCGGGTTACCACAAAAAGCTCCGATCGTTTGAGGGGTTGGTTTTGGGATAGCAAAAGTACGAAGCAATTGCCCTGTTTTAAGGTCAACTACATAAAAACGAGCAGGCTGAGTGGAAGTATTACCAAGGGGGGTCGAGTTTGGACCTGAACCAAAAACCACAAACCATTTTTCAACACTATCTTCAACTACTTTTAAAACCGAGGGATAGGAGATAGTGTATCCGAGACCATCGTCAGTAAATTCCCAGAGCACAGCAGGGTTAACTGGATCCGTTATATCAATGGCAAAATAAGATGACCTATAAGTTAAACCCGAGCCTATACTTGTTATTGGTGTACCACCGAGCCTCATTCCCACTATTGCAATAGTTCCCCAACCATTGGGGTGGATTGCATCATCGTCAAAGATCTTTGCGTCTGTAACCTTAGGTTTCAAGTCCACATAATAAACATGGCAAGTACCATATTCTGGTTCCTTAAGCCATTTTAAATGCGGAAGTAGATTGTAAGGTATTATAGCCCAAAGTTCCTCACCAAGTGGCCTACCACTTCCATCAACCCTTCTGTTCAGAGTATCAAACACTCCAGCATTAAATGCATGAAGCATACCATCATTAGCGCCCGCTAAAATTATATTCCTTCTGTCCTTGTAGCGGTTGTAATATTCCCTGTAAGAGACATCATTATAAATAAGGTCGTATCTTTCCATAGGCTTTCCTACAAAAGTCGGTGTAGAATAAACAATATCTCCCAGCTTCCACACCTTGCCTGTTTCATAAGTTCTGCCTCTCCAATAAATATTCCCAGGATAATCTACACCCCTAATATAATTTATTAGAGAATCAATGTAGTTTACAGAGCCCAACACATTAAGATGAGGGGACAATCGATCTCTATTGGTGGTGTTAAAATCAACCAACTGCCACGAAGGTAAAATCGCCTTTATGTTCCTCTCGCTTGCATTTTTATTCAAAAGAACCTTCCCAGCCCTCCACAAATGTCTTAGGTCCCAGATATCCTTTTCGTCCCAGAGCTGTAAGGGCATATCATTAACTGCCACCCATCTTTGCGCCCTAACCTCATTGGTAGTAGGGTCAATCCTAAATTTTATAACAAAATCGGTGTCATTGAGTTGCCCGTTTTGGTCGGTATCTTCTCTCAAATTCCCGTTTTTATCTACAAAATACGCAGCCAGTTCACCAATCCAGTGTAAGATATTTCCATTGGGCGCAACATAAACAGGTTGGAAGAATGCCTGATACAACGTGCCTTCGCCCCTTTGAGTTTGTGATATAACTGATGCAGAGGTAGCAGAGGTTGCCCTTCTCATAATATCAAGAATGGCAGACTCTACAGCTCTTTCAATGTCTTCTCCTCTTTCAGCCTGAAAATAAGTATCAGGGACCCCATCTCCGTTAGCATCCCATTCCTGCTGTAAATCCGGTCTTTTATTTCCGTTCAAATCTGTAAAACCACCATCCTTACAAGCCTCCGCAAGTAGGCCGTGCCCAGAACCAAATACAAAAATACCATAGAGGGTAAGATTCTGTTGATTGGGGAAATCAGATCTTAAATCGTTTACATGCATCCATAAAGCAACATCATCAAGATAGTGACTACCATTTGCATTTTGCGACTCCCAGGATAGATTACAACGAGGATTTGGATTTGCAGGTTCACAGCCATCACCGTCATAATCACCCACCTCCGAGGGAATATTCATGTCCTGTGTTGATTCACCATCAGTTAAGAGAAGAACAAAACTCTTGCGACACCATACGTCAAGAGGGTCCCAATTGGGGTTAGTAAAGAAATTTTGTTGACCTTGATTTGGTCCATAATAAGGAGGTCTTCTTTGGAAAAATCTAACTGTTTCGTAAAGTGCCTCTGCCAGCGGTGTCCAGGTTTTAGGGCTGATATTCTGAATTTTTGAAAGGAGATTTTCAACGGGATCGTTCTCACTATAAGCATTTTCAAGGCGTGCTCCCTCGCTATCATTAAAAACAAATAGCCAAAATCTCGGTGCGTCATCGTCCCATTTTTGGTCCCCATCTTTATCCCCCAACTTTTGCAAAACTCCGCGAGTAAAGGAAGAATCTACGTCAACCAAATTTTGTGCATTAGAAATTAAAGTACTATTACCTCTTTTTATAGTCAGCCTACTAGGAGAACCTCCTTGAACATAAAAAGTGTACGTTTTATTGCCAATTATAGCATATTTAGGCCGCGAAAAGTCCCTTGATTCACATTCTAAAGTGTGTACATTACCCTGTCTTGAGCGAGCCTTACCACCTACAAGGACTTTTTTGAGCACACTCATTCTTGACATCACTGCGAAGTTCAGCAAATTACCAGGCCAAGTTGTACTATAATTAGCAGGTGAGTTAACAGATTTCCATTTACCACCTTGATAGATATAAACGCTATCAGGGTTGAAATAACCATAGTATCTCTTGGTGGAGTCATAGTAAACTTCACTATATGCAGGCTCACCCATGGAACGTGAATTGTCCATTATGATGAATATGTTAGGGGGCAACTTCAGTCCCGCGAAGGGGGGAATATTACATGGGGCACCTTGAAGCCCCGCTTTTATTTCCCCCAAAGATAACGCTATAAGCAGAAACAACCATTTTTTATTTAACATAATCTCACCTCTTTCTTCAAATTTATTTATTGAGCAATAATACCTATTACCCTTCTATAAATTACTTCAAGTTCGACGCGGTCCTCTGGACCTCCACTGGCAATGGAAAGAATATTGTAGAA
>CAZZKY010000043.1:0-19256 GCA_964654765.1 uncultured bacterium
TTAAATCTTTTTGACTTTGAAAGGCCTTATTTTACACGTGCGATTTTCCCATATTCAACGCAAGAAATCTATCATAATTTGAATAAAAGGCTCTCACATATGATATTGGATATTACATGGGATTGTAATTTCGCATGCAAATATTGTAAATATTCTGGAATATACAGAGGAGAGCGCGTTAACACGGAAATTTATATGAGCAAGGAAATCATTGAAAAAGCATTACTATTCTTGAAAAACCATTCTTCTGAAAGTGAACGCCTGTCCATAGGTTTCTATGGAGGGGAACCACTCTTGGCATTTGAAAATATTAAATATGCTGTATTTTTGGCAGAAAAGATTTTCACTTCAAAAGAAATTCGCTTTTCTCTTACTACAAATGGTTCGCTTCTTTTAAGGAAAGAAATAAGGCGGTTTTTGAGGGAACATGATTTTAGTGTAAATGTAAGTATTGATGGACCAAAGGAAATTCACGACAGATACAGAGTAAACCGTTTAGGTAGGCCTACCTTTAATTTTATTTTAAGGGGATTACGTGCTTTCAAGCAAGAATCTCCTGAATATTTTATGAAAAAGGTAGGCTATATCGTTACTTTGACACCTCCCTTTAACCTTGATCTTGTGATGGACTTCTTGAATGAATGGGATTGCAAAACCGACGGTCCTATTTTCGTTTCCCTTGTTGACCCTTACGAAACAGATTTTTATAAACGCTTTTCTACAGAAGTGCTTGCATCCTTTGATAAACAACTTGATGAGCTGATAGAAGAGAGCCTTAAAAAGGACATTCCTGAGGGAAAAATAAATGAGTTCTTGCATCAGTTTCTATACAAAGACCTTTTTATTTACCACAATAGCCCAAAAGGTAACTTGTCGAAGGAATTATTTATTGGGGGATTTTGTATCCCGGGATACGATAGAACCTTTGTTACACCGGATGGTAGCATATATCCCTGTGAGAGGGTGCATTACCACCTTAAAATAGGCGATATTTTCGATGGCTTCAATTTTAAAAGAATTAAAGAAATTATCGAAGAGGTGGAACATTTAAAGAACGAAAATTGCCTTGAATGTCCAATAGCGAGGCTTTGTAATATTTGCTATACCTCAATTTACAGGAGTGGAAAGTTGCGCAAGGATTTGTTTTATACTGCTTGCAAATCAAGGAGGAGACACTGGGAAAAAGTATTGAAAATCTACGCAAGAATAAAAGATACATATCCAGATTTTTTTGCATTGTGGGAAAACAAGAAGGAGGGGCACTATGTTTAATGTCATATTATTTATAGTTTTGTTTGCTTATAAGGGGGAAGAGTTGTTGGAGTTGAGGATTCACTCAGATTATCAATTTGCTAATAAGAACTTGTTGGTGATGCTTTCAGTTCCCCTTGGCAGTGAAGGAATAACACTTTATTCTTATAATACTGACAAAAATTCTTTAGATTCCGCTAAAATTCCTATTGGAAGGGCCCCAGAAGAAATCTCCTTTTATGGCCTGAACTCCATTGTGTGTGATGAGAATTTAGTTTATATCTATGATAAGCATGGCAGGAAGATTAATTATTACGACCTTAAAGGCAACTATATTGGGCAATTTCTACTAACGAAGTCTCCATATTATATGACGGGAAACAGCCATAATCTAATTCTCTTGGGGCCGAGATATATTATTCACATAAATACAAAAAGCAAGCAGATGCAAATCAGGGAGGTGAACTACAAAGATTTTTCACCCGTAGACATTTGGATTGGAACTGCATATGAAGATACTGCGGTGTTCATTGAAGCAACGAAAATGGTTTTACTTCAATTCAGTCTGAAAGGAGGGGAATTTATAGGAGCATATTCTGTAAAAGGAAAAAATGAGTGGTGTGCCAAGACTGTAGAAAAGAAATATGAGAGTGGGGCAATAGGAATTGCTGTTGTTTCCTCCTTCGCAAACATCGTAAAATACAAAAATTACTATGTATTACAAAGGCGCGACTTAGAAGAAGACGAGAAGAGTGTGCTTCTCTTTGTAGATGATAAAACCTTTACAATTAAAAGAGTGGTTAAATTTCCACGCACTGCAATACTAATTTCATACTGCCCACTTAAGGATGAATTCCTCATAATTAACGAAAATGGAAGATTGGCAAAATTAACCCCTACCAAGTTGGGGATAAAGTAATTAAAAATGCTACTGCTCCTTTTTTTAACCACCCATTTAACCATTATAAAGTTAGAGTTATTAAATATACTACACAGGTGGTACTTCGCCAATGAAAAGGCATACATTATAACTTCTGATTATGTCTTTGGGCTCCAATTCAAAGGCGACTCTGTTCTTGTAGACACCTTAGTTCCACGGATGGGGATGAATAATCTTGTTTTTAAGGTGGATACCTTTGATATTTACCGAAAAAGAGATGGGTTATACTTGAATAAGCAAAAAATTTTATCTGAAACGAAATTATTTGACATAGGGTTTCGCTCAAATATTGTAGGAATCTTATCTGAAAAGAGTGTGTACTTGCTTCGTCTAACTAATCAAAAAGTTGATACAATAAAACTTAATCAAAAATTTATCTCCATAACATTGACTGATTCTGGGTTTTATTTGGTTTCTCCAGAACTTTTGATAACTTTCTACAATTTGAGCACAAGTCAGTGGTCATACATAGATGCAAAAACACTTTCCGAATATATCCCAATCTATGGAATTGAGAGGAAAGGGAAAGGGGTTTTTTGGAGAGGAGGAATAACGGGGGTATATCCCTACTTTGAAAGAGATATAAATACCCTAATTTGGGGATTTTATTACTCTGAAAGCAATGTTTTAGTTAGTACACCTTATACGTTTCTTCTTTTCACTAAAATGGATGAAAGTGGAAGAATAACTGTTAAAAAGTGTATTAAGTTTGAAAAACCAGTCTACCCGATAATGATAAGAGGAGGGGAAGTGTATCTCGCTGAATTTGACTTTACTAATAATAAAAAGGAGATAAAGATATGGAAAGCATATTTATAATATTGTTAACACCAGTAAGCAGTGATAAGGACGTCGATAAGGTGTGTGATTGTAGTTTCAGTTACGGCTGTAGAATTAAGGGTGCCCTGCTTGAGGGTTATATGGAGGGGGTAATGGTTGTTGTATCGGGTTCGAACCTCAATGAATAGAATCGTATCCACGCCTTTAAATATGTTCAAATTTATCCTTGTATATTCTAAAAAATATATCCACATCTTTGTCACTGCTTTTGTGTTTTCGCTCATAAGTAGTGGAATTTACGTATATTCCAGCATAATAGTAAAAAATGCGGTAGAGGCAATAACTTTAAATAAGGATTTTAAATTATTCTTAACCCTGATCACCTTGTTTTTGCTTTTAAACGTACTTGTGAGAATTCTGTCAATAATCTCCTACTATTTTACTAATTTTTACCGGAGAAATCTCGTAAAAGACTTACAGATTTCGTTATTCCAAAGAGTTCTAAATGTAAATCTTGTTGACTTCTCACAGAACCGTATAAGTGACTATGTGAGTAGAATTACATATGATGTTCCCTCGATATCTGCGATACTTCCGGATGGTTTGCTGGATATCTTAAAGCAAGCAGCAATATTGGCTGGATGTTTATACATAATAGCGAGATTTGACGCATTTTCGATATTTTTCGTTGGAATTTTTGTTATTCTAATTTTTGGGCTCTCTTTATTGGGAAGTAAAAAAGTAGAAAGATGTAATCTTGAATTGAGAAAGAAACTATCCCATACAATGGGGGCACTACTGGAACCACTATATAACATGCCTATTGTTAGAGCGTATAATATGCAAGAAAAAATAAGTGGAGTATTGGAAAAGACTCTGAATGCAACTATTAAAACCCAGATTTCTATGGGTTTATGGGGAACAGGCATAAATAACTTAAATTTGATTTTTTCCCTTTTAATGACCTCTTCTCTTTTGATAAGGGCAGGTTATCTTTACTTCACAGCACGAAATTTTTCAATAGGAATGATGTTTGCTCTTCTCTTTCTGAGTTCACTTATCAATCAGAGCATCTCGAGTGTTATGGATGGGATCGTTAATTTAAAGGCTGCTGTTCCATCTTTTAACAGGATAAGGGAAATTCTTTCAATTGAGACAGAAAACATTCATATTGGAAAAAAAAGTTCGCGTTATGATATAACAATTGAAAGTCTGAGTTTTGGGTATTCCGAGGACAAAAAAATTCTTAAAGATATAACTTTGGAGGTTGCACACGGGGAGAAGGTAGGTCTTGTAGGGAAAAGTGGAGCGGGGAAATCCACGCTTATTAAAATACTCCTCGGTTTTTACAGAAATTATTCCGGGAAGGTTTATATAGGCGATGTGGAGTTAAGAGATATGCAGCTTAAAAATCTAAGAGAAGTAGTAACCTATATTCCACAGGAGGATTTCATTTTCCCTGGAACGATCAAAGAGAACTTGCTTGTGGTAAAACCAGATGCAAAAGATAAAGAAATTATAGAAGCACTGGAGATTGCGGGTCTTTACGAGTATATAACATCGCTTCCGAACGGTATAAACACTGAAATAACCCAGGCGAAGTTTTTACTTTCTGGCGGAGAAAGACAGAGAATTTCTATAGCTCGCGCCTTTCTTAAAAAGGGTGAAATTTTTATTTTTGATGAAGCATTGGGACAAGTTGATTCGATAACGGAACAGAAAATTTTCGAAGCAGTAAAAGATTTAGCCAAAAACAAAACTCTCATTGTCATAGCTCACAGAATATCTACAGTAGCTAAACTTGACAGAATATTTGTTCTTGATGATGGAAAGATTATCGCAGAAGGACCTCACGAGTTTTTAACAAGAAATTGTGATTTTTACAAGGATTTATGTAAATTACAACTTATAAGTTGAGTCTATGGTTATGATTTTTTGGGTAATACTTTGGAGTCAGATAAGGGAATTCTCTTATAGTGAAATAGTGAGACTTTTTGCTCAGAAACTCGACAGTAGTTTTGCTCAAGAACTCCAATTGCACAAAATGGTGGATTCTCCAAAACACCCTGATATTAATCTTCAATTGTATGCTCCCCTTAAAACATATACTCAAGATGTAACCTTTTTCCCAGTATTTTCCTCTCCTATCCTTTTAAAAAACCAGAATACGCACTATGGATTTCAGTTAAAAATTGGTAATATTTGCCCATATTTTGACATTTACGCGCGGCTTGAGGGATATGACAATTATTTCATATCGAATGTTTATTCTCCAACTAAACAACAGTACATATATGGGGGTATTGGTATTCGCAGAGACTTCTTGAGACCAGACAAAAATAGTATATCTTGGCTTTTAGAGTTTGTTGTAGATTGGTCAATTCAATTAGATATCGCACAGAAAAAGAATGAAATGCTTTTCGATTTCAAAAAAACTGTGATGAATTACTTGTTATACAGGGAAAAAATTCGATATGAGACGGAAATCATGAATTTACTGGCTCAAATTGATACGATTGTTTCAAAAGAATGGATTCATAAAGTTATAACTCCCGAAGAATATTTTAACTTTAAACTCACATTCCTTTCAGTTTACAGTAAATTTAAGGATGATTCGCTAAATTATATTATTCAGTACGAAAAAATAAAATTGATAATGGGTGTTACTGATTCTATTGTGATTACGGAAGATACTTTTGCTCTGGAAGACGTTTTATCCATCCTACCCACTCAACCATATATAAGGGATATCAAGTTTGTAAGAGATTCTCTAAAGGCACTTGCAGAGTATTATAACGGACTCTTGAAGTGTAGTAATGTTATGCCGGGTCTCTCTTTTGGGTTCGAAATTGGTGGAAAGGGTGTAATCACATCAGAAGGGGTTGAAGAAAAACTTTTACCTTCAATAGTAAACATTGGGGTTATTTTGAATTTTTCATCACTCTCCAGCATAAATTGTAAAAAAATATGCAAAAGTAGGTTAGAAAATAAACTATCAAAAATGAGACAGGAACTTTTCATTAGGAATAAAGAGAGGATTCTTCATATAGAGAGATATAAAGAAAACATGGACAGATACATTCATGTACGCAAAGAATTAGAAAATCTATTGGCAATTGCAAAAAATGACCCCTTACACATCAAACTCGAAACTTTCAGGACCTACCTTACTATGTATGAGGAAATTCTCAGCAAAATTTATTTCACGCAGCTTGAATTGGAAAAAATAAGGAGTGAATTCCTATGAAGAGTTTTAATCTTTCTTTGCTGATATCATTAATTTTTCTTTTAAATTGCAAAGCTAAACCTAAAAAGTTGTACACCGTAGAGGAAGAAACTGGCGGTATTTTAACATGTGAAACGATTATTTTACGCAAAGACACCGTGTTTAAAGGCGAAGTCTTCTACGGTGTCTTGAAACCGTACCACGTAATTGAATACACTTCTCCTGTTGATGGAAAAATTGATTATCTTGCAGAGGGGATAGTGAGAAGGGGGCAAAAGTTAATCAGTATTTCAGATAGCGCTCTCCTTTACCGGTACGACTTAATAAACCAAAAAATACAATCTCTTAAGTTATATATCGATAAAGGGTTTTATAAACCCGAGTACTTTGAACTCCTGGCTGAAAGAAAAAAAATTGAATATATGATTGATATGACCCAATTTATTTCACCGTTTAGTGGTGTTATTGAAGCATATTGCATGAAAGGTGATGTTGTAAAACAGGGCCAGAAGATCTTTACGTTGTATCAAACAGACTTTTTGAAGGTTGAAATTCCTCTATCTGAAGAAAATACGCTATACAAAGAGGGGACTCAAGCGATAATCACACATAATGATATCGCAAGGACAGGTATTATAACTGGTTTTAGTTTGGATGAAGAAAAAAATACGATGTCCTTAATAATAAGGGTTCCCAATGAAGATAACAGGCTTAAAATAGGTGATTTTGTTAGAATTAAGATAGTTACAGATAAGAAATTCGGGCTTATACTTCCCAACACGGCACTTAAACAGTATGGTGATAAATACGTTGTATTTAAACTAAGTGGAAACCGTCTTATCTGGAAATATGTAGATGTTCTTCTTCAAGATGACAAATATAGTATAATAAGCGGTGATTTAGAACCCCATGATACTATTCTGGCAAAAGATGTAGATTTAGCAACACATAACATGATATGTAAAAAAGTGTTATGCTCAGATACATATTAGAGCATAAAGTTTCGATTATTTCTATCTTATTAATCCTCCTTAGTATTTCGGTGATCTCGATTGTTAAATTACCCACAGCATTATTTCCGGAAATAGAGTATCCTGCGTTTGAAGTGGTAATAAAAACAGCTCCTAATACTACAGAATTCGTGGAGCAGATGGTAGCAAGTACTTTTCTCAAAGCTTTTCAGGATATCGACCAACTCTTATATATAAGAAAGATTGTGAGTTCTGATTATTGCGTTTTAATTCTGAAATTCGAGTGGAATGTGGATATGGATGTGGCATATTTGAAAATCAAGGAGTCTATAAACAGAGTCGAAGCTGAAAATAAACACATATCTGATCTCTTAGAGGATATCCAAATTAAGTGGACTGGAGGAGCAAATTCGCCATTTATGGCGTTCATCCTTCCTCATACATCAAAAGACTTTGTAAAAGAAGAGCTGGTCTTTAAGCTGGGAAGCATTGAGGGAATAGGAAGAGTTGAAATAGTTGGTGCAGAGTTGACACATTACAAACTCTCCTATCCTCGGGAAAATCTTTATAAGTATGGGCATAGTGCTATAGATAGATTTCTCTACGATTACAAAATCCTTAAGAATCCCATTAATTTATTGATTAAAAAAGGCAATTTTGAATATCCTTTAATTGTTCCATCTCCCATAAAGTCTTTTGATGATCTTAAAATGCTCCCCTTTAATGGTAAACCCCTTCAAAAATTTTTCCAAGTAGTAGAAGAACATCCGTCCGAAGAGGTAATATATAACAACAGAAAGTATATCGCGATATTCCTTTACCCATCTGCATCTGGTTCACCTTTACAAGCATCAAAACGGGTGAGAAGCGTATTGGAAACATCTAATTTAGAGTATAAGATTCTCTTTGATAATTCTTATTTTCTAAAACAGACGATAAGATCCCTTGTATTTGTCCTTATATACGGTATCCTTCTTGCTATTTTAAGTTCATTGCTTTTTCTGAGTGATGCAAAAGTTGGTTTCATTGTGGGTATTAGTATCCCACTCTCTATCTTATTCACCTTTATCTTCATCTATCTTGCCGGGTATTCTTTAAATATTATAACCTTAGGTGCTTTAATAATGAGCAGCGGTATGTTAATTGACGCTTCCATTATAGTACTCGAAAGTATTCAGGAGGCGTCGCGAAAATATGATAATTATACTAAAGCTGTTATTTTGGGTACGCAAAGTATAAGAGGAGCAGTGATATCATCCATGCTTACTAATTGTGTCGTATTCATTCCGGTTGTTTTCATATATGGACTTGCAGGAAAACTATTCTTCCCTTTTTCAATGGTGGTCATAGTGAGCACTTTCTTCGCTCTTTTTATAAGCCTGACTATAGTCCCTATGTTTGCTGATATTTTCAAAATCCAAGATAAATCAACAGAGTTAATAGAAATTAGTGCTTCGTTCTTTAAAAAATCCTTTTTATTTGTAAATAGACACGGTAAACTTGTAGGTGTAGCATTCCTTTTCTTTTTCATTCTTTTTGTGTATTCTTTAAGTAAAGTGCGTTTCACTATGTTTCCCGATATCAGGAGCCCAAACTTACAAGTAAAGATTTATGATTTTTCTGGTCTTGAGAGCCGTTTAATTAATAGCAAGACACGAAGTCTTTTGGAAAATAACAAGGGTGTGGTGGTTATACAGGATGAAGGTATAAAGACATGGACACTTTACTTGTTTAACATTAAGGATCACCGACGAATTACCGAACAGATAAGAAAAATGTTTAGCGATGTGGTAATACAAATATCTGATTTAGATAACCCTTTGAGTTTTATATCGAGAGAATTCCCTTCAGTAAACGAGACTCGTTATGCAAAGGTAAAAAAACTCAAAATAATGCCGGAAAAAGTATTAGCCTATGATGTAAGTATATCCGATGTTTTTGCTACTCTGAAGTCAGCACTTGGACACCATCGGCTTGGAGCTGTTGACACTGTTGAAATTACCCTGTGTGGATTTACTCCCGAAGATTTTGATGAAATATTGAACCTTCCCATTGAAAACAGAAATCGTGGCAAAATCCTGTTAAGGAGGCTTGTTAGCGTTGAGGTGGATACGTTTAAAGTAGTCCAAACTTCTTTATGGCCCTCATCTGATGTCCCTATTTACGAAAAGAATAGAACACAAAGTTCTGTGTTTCAGGCAATCCTTTTTGCCGGTGTATTGGTTTTCCTTGCAATTGTGGCAGTATTTGAATCTGCTCAAATCGCGGGAATTGCTGTTTGGCAGATACCGTTATCCTTAGCATTTATCATTGTTCTCTTTACGATATTTAATAAGAGTATAGATGTAATAACTGGTATTGGCATCATAGTTCTTGCGGGAATTTCAGTTAACGATGCTATAGTTCTACTCGATTTTATAACTAAAAACATGAATCCCCAAAAAGAAGCACGCATATTAAACGCTATTGAGAAGAGAACAAGATCCATAGTTATCACGACAATTACCACGGTGATGGGACTAATACCTTTACTTCTTTCTCGATCTCCCGGTGCAAAAATTCAACATGGTATAGCAATTGTACTCATTTTAGGGATTTTGTTTTCAACTTTAACATCCATGACTATTATACCTAAACTGTATCTAATCATTACACATTTCTATGATAAGCATCGTTAAGTTTGCTTTAAGACACGGAATAAGAACTTTTACTATATTAACTATGCTGATTTTATTATCGGTATACGGGCTTTTTCATATACCAATATCACTTTGGCCGGAAATAACATACCCACAAATACACATAACTTATAGCTATGAGGGAATGGACCCTGAATTTATTGCCACCAAATATACCCCTTACATTGAAGGTTTTATTTGGTCATTAACCGAAGTAAAATCCATTAGTTCTTCAACAAAGGAACATTCTATTGATATTGACATAGTATTGAAATCCAATTCTGATCCGGAACGTTTTATTATAAAGGTTTTCGATGTCTTAAAGGAAGCAAAACTTCCAGATTTCTTCGTCGGCCCCTTTGTACATAAGAAACACTCGGCGGAACAGTATGACATGGAGTTCTACATTGAAAATTGTGAAAAACCTTTAGTTGATAGCCTTTTTTTGTTTTTAAAAGCGGTAGGAGGAATCAAGAAAGTAGAAGTTATAGGCGAAGAGACAGCCAAAACCATACTGAGACCGCGTTTATTCGCTCTGCATGACCTTAATATTCTTTTCTCTGATATTGCAAACTATTTAGGCTCACATTTTAAAAGGAACATTTTTCCTTTAGGTAAGGGAGAGCTTCTCGAAATATCTGTTAATTCTCCAAATCTTTCGGAACTACAGATAAGAGGAATTCCGCTGAAGGACATATTCGATATTGAAAATCATTCACAAAAAAGTATATTCTTGTGCGATGGCAAAAAATCCATACTTTTCAGAATTTCCTTTAAGAGCGGGGAAAATAAAGTTCGTATCTCTAAGGAAGTGCACCGCATTCTAAAAAGTTTTGAAAGTTTAACTGGCAAAAGAATAACCTTGACCTTTGATATTGGAGATGAAATCAAAAAAGCTTATATCAAATTGTTTTTAACTTTTTCTTTTGGGCTTTTGTTTCTCCTTTTGATACTGTCAATATTCGAAAGGAATATCTTAGAGAGTACTTTAACTTTGTTAACAGCAGTACTTTCTGCACAAGTTACTCTTGCCATTTTTTTACTTGTAAAGGTTAGCATTAACGTGGTTACGCTTTCAGGTTTAGTTTTTGGACTGGGGTTATTGGTTGATACTGCTATAGTATTTGTTGAAGAATACCACAGCAATATCCAAAAAATGAACAAAACGAAGGCGCTTTTTGTGACCTCTTCTACGACATTCTCTCCGTTACTTGCATCTACTCTTACCTCACTCATAGTTTTCATACCTTTCTTTTACGCCAGTTCAGACATCAGACTCCGTTATAAAGAATTTATTCTTGCTCTCAGTATAGCCCTTGTTGCCTCCCTTGCGATTATCTATTTTATTTTTCCACCTTTTTTCTTTGCAAAAAAACATATAAAACAAGAGGGGCATATTCTTGGGAATGTTCTAATTCCTTACAGAGCGCTTGTAAAATTTTTCGTAGCAAACCCTGTTATTCCCATTGTGTTCTATATACTCATTGTGGGATTTAGCCCTTTTGTATATAAAAGGTTGAATAAGGGGCATATTCTGATTTTTGATAAAGAAAGCCTAAGCTCAATAGTTATATATATTTACCCAGCATCAGGAAGTGTCGATCCATTAGTGCTAAATGAGAAGATAATAACACCTTTGAACACTGAGGTTAATAGGTTTAAGAACAAACTACCTCCTGATTACTCGCTGCACACTTTTGTAAATATTACTTCAGAAGGTGCGATAATGGAGATAAAAGCAAGCAAAAAGGCGGTAAACTATGGAGTTTTAAGGGAACTGAGAGCGAGTTTGGAAGGGCTTCTCTCAAATTTTGGTGGGTTAGACATTCGTATGATAGGAGGGGGTTCTGAAGATTTCGTTATATCTGAGGGTAATGTAAAACCGTTCATGTTTACCTTACCAGTTTACGGTTATAGTTACAAAAAACTACGCTATATTGCAGAGAAAATAGCGCTGGAGCTTAAAAAAAGTGAGTATTTTCCTATTACGAAAGCAAATTTTTATTTTGGTCGAAGCATTACATCGTATGTATTAGACCTTGGTTGTGGCAATACCCAACTTTTCATGAAATTGAAGGATATTTCAAAGGAAGCTAAACTAACCGACATAGGAGATGGGGCCATTATTAAGGGGAAACCTATTGTAGACTTGTATGAGCTCGAATCCCGAATCACAGGCATAGAGAGGAAAGAAGCTAAAAAAAACATAGGCAGAAAGAATAGATACTTTGAGATACTTGTAGGTTTTGTTTATCAAGGACCGCCAGATTCTTTGAAATCGATTTTAGAGAATTTTAAGAAAAAGAATCCCCTTCCTCCGGGATTTTATTATGATATTCGAACTGCCATGGGTGACAATGACTATACAAAAAGCTTTATTGCTGCTCTTGGATTTACCGTCATTCTTCTGTTATTACTCATAGCTTCTGTATTTAATCAAATAAGGGCCTCAATATCGGTTTTTTTTGCAATACCCTTTACGTTATCTGGTATATTTCTGATCTTCAAGATATCAAATTCCGCGTTCGATATAAATGCCGTACTTGCGACTCTTATAACCATAGGAATTGCAGTTAACGATTCAATAATCCTTGTTAAAAAAGCTTTAGTTACGAGAGATGTCATTGAAGCATCGGTATCGAGGATGCGTTCGATAATTTATACAAGCTTGACAACAATTGTGACTGCCTTACCCTTTTTACTACTGTACCATCCCGAAGAAATGTGGCATAAATTCGCTTATTCTGTCATAGGTGGTATTTCCTTTTCCACGTCTTTTGCACTATTTATATTACCTGCAATCGTGAAAATGTTCAAGATTTCATGAAACTAAATTTACGATTTGGTGTTAATAAAGACGCCTGAAAGAGTGCACTCGGATAAGAGTCTTAGTAAAAGGGTTCCATATTTACAATTTAGAAGGCCCACCGTTAAAGGAGGTAACTAAGGGGTAAAGAGCATATTTGAGTAGACGATGGTTGGATTAAAAAAGAAATGCACGAAGGGTAAATTCTAATGTTGGAAGGATTTGATGTTGCATTGGAGAGTTAATTGGTGAAATTTAAAGGTTAAAGTTGCAATGTTTTTCAAAAGTAACTTTCGTAGTTTCTTCGTATAGTTAGAGAACATCTCAAAAAGTATAGAAATGTTGGAAAATACCTCTCCTTGCGGTTTTATCTGTTGGAAAGCCAGTAAGGGATTATTGATGATATATAGACTTCTACGCCTTGTATTTGAGCGTAATGTTCGATACTCAATAGCGTCTGTAAACATTACTATAGGATTCTGCGACCGTTTATTCTTCAAATACCAATAAAACTCAATGGAACAATTTTAGTTCAGTGCCAGCCTTTTCAAATTAAGCCAACTAAAACCTGTAAAAAAGCCTTCATAACCCTTCGTATTTTTCGTGTTTAGAATATCTATTGGAGTTTCTACTCTAATGGTTTGCAGATCTTCTGTGTGCCTAATTACTTAATAAGTTCAATATTGCCCCTTCAAGCACAATCGGAGGTAGACAATCATGTCAATTGGGTTTGTGGCTTCAACGGCTAAGTCAACCTCCGGACCACTATTGGAGATAGGCAATCCAAACTCGTAGGAAAATTGAATTGTCTTAAAACTTGCTCCCCAAATCCTACTTCTCGATAAATATTGATGCAGTAAAGATACACTCTTTCAATGTTATTTTGGAGAATTGCGCTTACTTGATTATTGTTTCTGTTGCTTTTAATATTTACTATATCACAGGAGTAACGCTATGAAGTGTATTGTAATGGCAGGGGGTTTTGGTACAAGAATTAGGCCATTAACGATGAGTATTCCAAAGCCGATGTTACCCCTTGTAAATAAACCGATTCTTGAAAGGATAGTTTCACACCTGAAGAAAAATGGGATAGAGGATCTTATAATGCTCCTTTATTTCCAGCCAGAGGTGATAAAAAATTACTTTGGTGACGGTGCTGATTTTGGTGTTAAGATTACCTATGTGGTTCCGCAAGAAGATTATGGGACAGCTGGAGCTTGTAAGATGGCAGAGGATTATTTGGGGGATGAGGAGAGAATCCTTATAATTAGCGGGGATCTGCTTACAGATTATAACCTCAAGGCTATGATGGATTTCCACGAGAAAAAGAAGGCGATGGTTACAATCGGCCTTACAAGGGTCAGTGACCCCTTGCAATTCGGTATCGTTATTACCGACGAAAATTCAAGGATTGTTAAATTTCTCGAAAAACCCACCTGGGGTGAGGTTTTTTCAGATACGATAAACACAGGAATTTACCTACTCAACCGGGAAGTTTTTGAGTATATCCCAAAAGGAACGGCTTTTGATTACTCGAAGGACCTTTTCCCCATGCTTTTAAGAGAGAATAAGCCTCTGTACGGCTTTATAGGAAAAGGTTACTGGCGGGATATTGGTGACCCCGATGCCTATCGGAACGCGCACTATGATGTTTTTGACGGGAAGGTCAATATTGCGATCGAAGGCACTAAGCTTGACCTCGTTGGAAGGGATGTACGTGTGGGTGAGGATGTCAAGATAGGGGAGGACGTTGATTTCAAGGGAACGGTAATTATTGGAAAGAATACTATTATTGGTGACAGGTGTAAAATTCAAAGGTCTTCCATTGGGAATAACTGCGTTATAGAGCATGGTGCGGAGATAGTTAATTCAATTATCTGGGACAACGTTTATATTAAGAAAGGGGTTAAGATAAACGGTGCCGTTTTAATGAACGGCGTCAGTGTGTTGGAAGAGGCTGAAATTAATGAGGGAGCAGTGATTGCTGATGAGTGTATTATTGGCAGAAAGGCTGTAGTCAGAGAAAATGTGAAAATCTGGCCGCGCAAGATTGTTGAAGATTCAGCGGTGGTGATTTCAAACGTGGTGTGGGGTGAAAAATGGAAAAGGTCACTCTTTCAAGGCTCAAAGATTACTGGTTTAACAAATGTTGAACTTACGCCGGAGATGTGCGCGAAACTTGGTTCCGCGTACGGCTCGTTATTGCCCAGAAACTCTTGGGTTATTCTTGGAAGAGATGCCAGCCCCTCAGCACGAAATTTGCGACGTGCTTTTATTGGCGGGCTTGGTGCCAGCGGCGTTAACATTAAGGATGCCCAGATGATTCCATTACCCATTCTTAGATTCAAACTTAGTACTTTTGGTGAAATTGGTGGTGTTTATTTCAGGCAGACTCCTGACGATCCGCCATCCACAGATATTATCTTTTTTGACTCCAATGCGTTTCAAATTTCGCCGGATTTTGCAAAATCAATTGAAAGGGTTTTCTACCGTGAAGATTTCCGAAGAGCACATTACAGCGAAGCGGGGCAAATTACCATTGAAAACAGAATCTTTGAATTTTACAAAGAATCTTATCTTAAGAGTTTAAACCTTGATGTAATAAAGGGAACACATTTAAAAGTAGTTTTCGACTTTGCCCATGGTGAAGTTGCCGACTTTTTCCCTTATATCGCCAATGAGTTTCTTGTGGAATCGATCAGTCTTAATGCTCATATCGATGTAGAGAGAAAGCCGAAGAATGAGGAAGACTTGAGGCGCTCATTAGACCGAGTTTCTCATTTAATAAAGAATTTGAAGTATGATTTAGGGGTTTATTTTTATCCAGGGGGAGAAAAACTTGCCCTAATTGACTGTGAGGGTAGAGTATGGAGTGGAATAGATTTACTTGTCTTCGTCACCTACCTGATAACTGCTGCAGGGCTAAAAGGAACTGTGGTGTTGCCACCCTTTGTCCCTGACGAAGTGATTAAGGTCTGTGAAGGTAATGGAGTTAAGATTAAATTCATCCAGTCCTCATCGCGTTTATCAGAAATTGAGGCCGGTAAACATGACGTAGTTTTTGCAGGAACAGGAGAGGGGCATCTAATTTTCCCAGAGCTGCACAGTGTTTCGGATCCGATGTTTGCCTTCGGGAAGATTTTAGAAATTATAGCCTCTGCAAAGATAAACATTTTAGAGCTTTCTCGTAGTATACCTCCTTTCGAAATATATCACGAGAGGGTACCTTGCTCTCTTGAGAAGAAGGGAACGGTGATGCGTGAGATTGCAGAATCGATCAAGGGTGAAAATGTTTCCTTTGTTGATGGTATAAAGATATTTAAGGAAAGCGGATGGATTTTGATAAGACCTGAAGAATATCATCCATCAATCAGCATTTATGCCCAGTTTAAAAATAAAGAAGAGTTTGAAAAGGTTTTAAAGACCTATAAGAAAATCATCGACAAAGCTAAAGAAGAATGAGGGTCCTATTTCTCTGGCACATGCACCAACCTGCCTATTTTGTAAATGAAAACGGCGGAAGGATTTATTATTTACCCTGGGTTATTCAGCACGCCCTTAGAGAGTACTATGAGATGCCCTATATCCTTTCTAAATTTAATGACGTTAAGGTTACCTTTAATCTTGTTCCTGTGCTCGTTGAACAGCTAATGGAT
Source organism: uncultured bacterium (assembly GCA_964654765.1). Classification (GTDB taxonomy): domain Bacteria; phylum Hydrothermota; class Hydrothermia; order UBA1063; family UBA1063; genus UBA1063. The sequence goes on from CAZZKY010000043.1 coordinate 16,309, forward strand.
TATGCAGAAGGGCGGGCAGAATGCAAATTCACAAATATAGCTCTGAAACCGGCCGATTCATTAACGGAAGAGGAAATTAAATTCATTCTTTTTCACTTCTTCAATGTCAGTGAGAAGACGAGAATTAGAGTTTATCCACGCTTTTATTATCTATTGAGAAAGAGGGGTAAACCTTACGAAATTGAATCCCGCTGGAAATACTTCACTCTTCAGGATTTAAGAGATTTAAAATTTTACTGGCTTTTCAGTGCAATAAGCCCGCTTATCATTGAAAGTAACCCCATTCTCAGGGATCTGAGAGAAAAAGAGCATAAATACACCGATGAAGATGTTAAGATTCTTTATGATGAGATGCTCCCTTTAATAAAAAGGACGGTGGAACTATACAAGGAATTATATGAGTCAGGGCAAATAGAAATATCAACAACACCCTATTACCATCCCATTTTGCCTGTAATTTATGATTCCAGGAATGCGGAAATTTCAAATCCATATACCCGTAGGCCTGATTTTTCCTTTTCTGAACCCGAGAATGCAAAGAAGCACATTGCCAAGGCTATTCAATTTATGAAGGAAAAATTAAACGTCGAAGTTCGGGGGATGTGGCCTGCAGAAGGTTCAGTCTCAATGGACACCGTTCAAATTTATAGGGAACATGGAATAAAATGGATTGCAACTGATGAGGAAATTCTTTTCAAATCTTTAAAAGCCTATGATAGGGAAAAGATTTATAGGGTCTATTCGGTTAATGGATTAAAAATTTTCTTCAGGGATCGGACGCTTTCGGACAAAATAGGCTTTGAATATACACAAAGGGGGGAGGTAGAGTCCGCTCTTGATCTTTTTGAGCGATTAAGAGACCTTTCGAAGATTGAAAACAGGGTGGTATCGATCATCCTTGATGGTGAAAATCCTTGGGACAATTATCCCAATGGGGGGCATAAGTTCCTTGAAACTCTATACGGACTTCTGAATAAATGCACGAGAATAAAAACCGCTACTTTCAGCGAAGTCGCAGAGGAAAATGCTGATCCTCTGTACTACTTGCATCCGGGTTCCTGGATACGCGGCGATTTTACTACTTGGGTTGGACACGAAGAGAAGAATAGGGCTTGGAAATATTTAAAACAGGTAAAGTCTATACTAAAGGGTCATTTAAATCCTCAAGCGGAGGAAGAATTGATGTGTGCGGAGGGGTCTGACTGGTTCTGGTGGTATGGTGACGACAACTTTACCCTCTATTATCGGGAATTTGACGAACTTTTTAGGAAGCATCTTAAAAGGGCTCTGGAGCTTGCCAATCTTGAAGTGCCGGGTTTCCTTGATGAACCAATTAAAAAAGAGATGCAGAGCGTGACTCCTTCAGTGGTAGCAGTAGCTTATGTTAATCCTAAGATTGACGGAGTGGTTGAAAACTATTATGAGTATTTAGGCGCGGGTGAATTTGATGTTTCAACCTTTTCCACCGGCCAGATGGCCGTTAAAAGTTATTTTCTTGAAAAAATTGTATACGGTTTTAATGAAGAGAAACTCTTTCTAATGCTCAAACCGCAACCCGGCCGAATTATTGAAAGGTTAGATCTATACTTTGAAGGTGGAAGGGATGTTATTTTGGATTTGAAGACGAAAACCTCTAATCACGATAATGTTGAGTTTGCGTGGAAGAAAGTTCTGGAAGTTGCCATTCCCTTAGGTGTTACCGCGGGCGCGGACGAAGTTAAGTTTTACTTGATAATAAAAGGCGAGCAGGTTTCTGAAAGGTATCCACGGGTTGGTTCCTTTAAAATTAAGAAGTTGCAAAAAGATGAAATTGATGTAATGTGGTAGGAGGAGTTATGAGAAAGAAACTTTTGTTTGGAGTTCATAATCATCAGCCTGTCGGAAACTTCAAACACGTTTTCGATCACTCCTTTGAACGAAGTTACAAGCCCTTCCTTGATATAATGTACGAGTACCCACAATTTAAGTTCTCTATGCACACCACTGGCCCTCTCTGGGAGTATTTTGAACAGGAGCATCCTGAATATATAGAAATGGTAAGGGAGATGGTTTTAAGGGGTCAGCTGGAGCTGGTTATCAGCGGATTTTACGAGCCTGTGCTTGCCTCAATTCCACACCGAGACAGGATTGGGCAGATAAATCTTGCAAAGGATTACATTAAGGATCGTTTTAATTACAAAGCAGAGGGGTTGTGGCTGACTGAAAGGGTTTGGGAGTCGGAGATTGTTCAGTCCCTTGTTGAATGTGGGATTAAATATGTCCTCGTTGATGACTTTCATTTTCTCTCTGCCGGGAAGAAAAAAGAAGAGCTTCACGGGTATTACGTAACGGAGGGCGAGGGGAAGACTCTCGCAATTTTTCCTATCGATGAGACTCTGAGGTATTTAATCCCTTTCAGAGAGGTTCATCAAAGCATAGACTATATTAAAAATATTCCTGGTTCGATGGCGATAATCTTTGACGATGGTGAAAAATTCGGACTCTGGCCGGGAACTCACGAGTGGGTTTATGAAAAAGGGTGGCTTAGAAATTTTGTAGAGGCAGTTTTAAACAGTGGGGATATTGAACCTATAACCTATTCTGAAGCCTTGAGAACTTTACCACCCCTCGGCAGAATTTATCTTCCCACTGCTTCATATTTTGAAATGGGTGAGTGGTCCCTCCCGGCCGACGGTGCCGTTGATTTTATTAAATTTGTCAATAAACTTCGTGCAGAAGGGGTTTTCGATTATTACAGAAGGTTTGTGAGAGGTGGCATCTGGAAAAACTTCCTTGTGAAATATGAAGAATCCAACAATATGCACAAGAAGATGCTATATCTTTCTGATCTTCTGGCAGAAAGTAGGAATAGAAGGTTAAAAGGTAACCTTTACAAAGCTCAGTGCAACGATGCCTATTGGCATGGTGTTTTTGGTGGGTTATATCTTCCACACCTGAGAAAGGAGATT
>CAZZKY010000044.1:0-3199 GCA_964654765.1 uncultured bacterium
TGAAGTTTTATAAGATTTTATTTGCTTTTACTTTTGTTTCGATTTCATCACTTTTTGCAAAAGGGCCTCCCATTGCATGGGGGTACATTTACCGCTACATTGATGGGCAGTTAGTCCCAGTCTCAGATGCAAAGCCTTTGATTTTAGAAGGTAATCCTCCTTGCGCTTCAATAAATCAACCTTATGATTTTGAAGGCGATGTATTGTTTTCTCCACCGAACCTCAATTTTAACGCTAATAAAGAGAATTTCGTCAATTTCTATCCCTTATGTAATTGGTCTGATTCAGGATTTAGTGTATTTGACGTTACGTTTTTTTCAATCAACAATAGAAATTTCATAGCCCTAACTGGACACTATACCAATCTGCAACAGTTTAGATTTAAAATAATCGAATATTGTCCAGAAACCCAAAACTTATCACTGAAACTTGACCTAAACTTGCCATGGACAACACGCATCTTTGCAGACCCTCCCTTTGTTTATGTAGGTATGAGGGAGTTTGGCATAAAAGTTGTAAACTTCAGTAACCCAGAATCTCCAGAAACCCTTACTATTTCGGGTATAAGAGCCCACGACATCTGCGGTGATGAAGACTACATTTATGTAGCTTCAGGAACGGGGCTTACTGTTATTAATAAATCCAACTTTAGTGTCGCTTACACCTGGAATGATAGTGGGGATCGCAATTATACCATTGCTTACAATCCTGCTACTCAAAAAGTTTACCTCAGTCACAGATACTCAATGGTAAGAATCTTTGATGCTTCAGATCCTACAAACCTAATAGTCCTGGATTCTATCAATTTCCCCGGAGATTATTTTGATGTAGGTGTGTGGAATCACGATACATTATTCGTTATAAGGACTCCCTTGAGAGGTTTTTCCCTCTTCAAAGAGGATGTTACGAGTTGTGGTTCTTACGAGCATGACTATGGTATGGTCTTTCCATATGCAGGAATAGCCAGATCACCTTTCCTTTACGTATGCTGGGAAATTGAGGGAATACATAAGTACCTGTATAGTGCGGGCGAATTTCAACTTACAGGATACTTCCAGCCGGACACCACATAGTATGGAGCCGTAGAAAGTTGTGATATTATTGATGACTCTACCATTGTAATTGGTGCCAATGATAGAGGTGTTTATATACTAAGAGAAAGAACAGTAAGTACAGAAGAATGTATTCCATGCAAAAAGGCTACAATTAATGCTCTCTATTCCAGTGGGAAGTTAAAATTCAACATTCCTTCCCAAGAACCTCTTCCCGTACGTGTCGAGATTTTCACGATAGACGGAAAAAAGATTTATTTTACGGCCATCAAACACCCGAATTTACAAGAGATTGAAGTTAAATTGCCCTCGGGAGTATACTTTCTGGTTTTGAATGGAAAAAGGAGATACACAGCTAAATTTGTGTCTGTGAATTAATTATATTACCTTAAAAGTCTCCCCACTCAATTAAAGTGCGTGGTTTTCTTTTACGATAAATCAAGCTAAATAGAATTACACTGTTGCAATGAATTGATATCCAACATCACCACTTGAAGCTCCGCAAATAATCCATAAAAATTTCTAAAAGGAGGTTAAATGGATAAATTGACTATAATTGACATGGCCATCGAAAATGAAAAGAGCGCCATTTTCACGTATCTCGAAATAGCGAGAAAAACGAAAGATACCAGCGGAAAAAACATGTTCATAACTCTTGCAGGAGAAGAGGTTAAACACCTTGTGTCTCTTACCGAGGTTAAAGAACTATTTAACAAAAAGGTTCACATAAAAACCCTTGAAGTACCAAAGTCGGAAATCGAAAAGCTTTTACCTGACATAAAAACCAGAGAAAAGAAAAAACACGGTAAATCAGAACTAAGTGAACTCGATGCCCTTGAAATAGCACTGGAACATGAAAGGAAAGCGATGGAATTCTACGAAACCCATTACCAGACGGTAGACGATGAATCGCTCAAAGAGTTGTTGAAAAAACTGTATGAGACAGAAAAGGCCCATTACGAACTTATTATGGCTCAAATTGACTATATAAAAGGGACAGGCTTCTGGTTCGATATACCAGAATTTAGCATGGAATAAAAATGGGACTTCTGGGAGCACACGTTTCAATTGCAGGTGGGGTTGAAAATGCTCCGGACAGGGGTTATGCCTTGAAGTGCGAGACCATACAGATATTCACGAAGAACCAGCGACAATGGATTGCAAAAGAACTTTCCGAAGAGTCAATTAAAGCTTTTAAAGAGAAACTAAAACAGTACAATCTACAAAAACCTGTTGTTCACGATTCCTACCTTATCAACTTAGCATCTGCGAACGATGAAACTTACGAAAAATCAAAGGAAGCATTTATAGACGAAGCCCTAAGGGCGTATCAACTTGGTATACCCTACTTAGTTTTTCATCCGGGATCTAACCCTGATACAGAGGAAGGAATCAAGAGGATTTCAGAGGTGCTAAACATTACTATTTCAAAGGTTAAAGATGTAATCCTTCTTATTGAAATTACTGCAGGGCAAGGAAATGCAGTGGGGAGAAGGTTTGAAGAAATTGCAAAAATTATAGAACAGGTTGAAGATAAAGCAAGAATTGGGGTCTGCTTTGACACAGCTCATGCCTTCGAATCAGGTTACGATATTAGGGACGAAGAAAGTTATAACAAGACCTTTGAAACCTTCGACAAAATTATTGGACTTCAATATCTTATGTGTTTTCATCTCAATGACTCTAAAACGCCATTAGGTTCAAACGTAGACAGGCATGAGCATATAGGGAAAGGAGAAATTGGTCTTAAAGCCTTTGAGCTTCTGGTTAACGATCCCAGATTTAAAGAACATCCAATGATCCTTGAAACTCCGGGCGCTGAAGAGTTCTACGAAGAAAACCTGAAAGTTCTGAGAAAGCTTTTAAAATCGAGAAAAAAACGTTAGCCGAAATATTTTTGTAACCTCCTCAAAACTTCTAACTCCTCGCGCTGTCCCAATTTTGCACTTTTGATCGCCCTTTCTAAAACTTCGATAGACTTATCGTAAACGTCTCTCCTTACCCTGTAAGGATATCCATCCTTGCCGCCATGGGCAAAACTGTAAATAACAGGGTCTTCGTAACTCGGTTTAGCCCCATAGATAACATCTGAAATTAAGGCCAGTGCCCTCATACTCATAGGACCAAGCCCCCTTATCGCAAGAAGG
>CAZZKY010000045.1:0-7873 GCA_964654765.1 uncultured bacterium
AAAGTATAATCTAAAGTCAGAACCCTGTCAAGTGTTCATAAGGTATTATCCTTCAAACATTTAGAATAAAGAATAAAAGCAAAAAGAAAGGGCTGAAATAAAAAAACTTTACCTTTTCAAATAAACAAGATTTTCTACGTGGTACGTCTGCGGGAACATATCAAAGGGTTGTAAAAACTCAATTTTGTAGCCTACTTCCACCATCTTTTTCAAATCCCGGGCAAGGGTTGCGGGATTACAGGAAAAGTAGAGAATATGGGGAGGCTTTGAATTAGCGAGGAACTCTACTATACCATCACCTACGCCTCTCCGTGTCGGGTCTAAAATTAAAACATCAACCTTACCTAAGGTTTGCAAAAGTCCTTCAGCATCTCCGTTAATGATCTCAACATTGGGCTTGTTGTTAACAGCGATATTCTTATAAGCACAGCTGCTCGATTCTGCAGAAATTTCAAGGGCGTAAACCTTTCTTGCATATTTTGCCGATGCAACGGCAAAGAGTCCAACTCCTGAATAGGCATCGGCAATTACGTCAACCTCTCCGATTTCCTGCATAACTCCATCAAGCACATCCACCATTTTCTCTGCAATCCAAGTATTGACCTGGAAAAAAGAAGTAGCAGAGATAATAAATGTGTAATTTCTAACCCTTTCATGGTACAGACTGGTCCCCACAAGGGTCCTATTCTCCCTCCCAAAGATAGCATTCCCCCTCTTAGGGTTGATGTTTTCCACGACTCCCAGCACGCTGTTACCCATCTTCATCAAATCTATTGCCGTACTCTTACGCAGATACTCCCCATTGGATACGATGACGATAAGGGTTTCCTGTGTCCTCTCCGAGCCCCGAAGGGTAAAGTTCCTTATAAATCCAGAATGCTTAGTTTCGTCGTAAACGGAAAGGCCCCTCTCCCCGATATACCTTTTTGCCTTTTTAAAAACTTCATTGAATTGAGGTAGGTGTAGAGGGCATTCATTTACATCTATAATGTAATGGGTATCCTGTTTGTAAAATCCCATAATTACGGAGCTTGAAGAAACTCTTTTAAGAGGGAAATGGACTTTGTTCCTGTAATTAAAGGGCCTTGGTGAAGGTATCGTATCAAGCACGTCCACCTCTTTAAGCCCTGCTAAGTGACTTAACGCGTCTATCACCAACTCCTTTTTGAGTTTTGGCTGATATGTATAATCAATCATTTGCCATTGACACCCACCACATTTCCCAAAATAAGGGCACTTAGGATTTGTTCTCATCGGACTTGGAGTTATCACCCTTTTTATGGTCCCAATCCAGTAATCTTTTTTCTTTTTTACAACTCTGATCTCTACCTCATCGCCCTTTACCGCATAAGGGACCATAACCTTTATGCCCTGCCCCAGCTTACCGAGGGACAGGCCTTCGTTAATCATTTTCTCGATATGGACAATGTAGGTTTCTGACATTTTACTGGGAAACGGAACTCAAAAATTCTTGAATAATTTTCACTCCAAGGTCTTCAGAAACTCTCTTAAGGCCATCTTCTTCCCTTTCACTATAGGCATAAGTCCCCCAGGCAGAAACCAATTTATCCTCCAGAACCACCTTTCCTTCCATTGTGCTTATAATTTTCAAATACCCCATAACAACAATCCTGTAGCTCAAAACCGTCCCATCGGGATTGTATTGGTAGGGCTCCACCTTATAGCCTGAAATAGTGAATTTAACTAAATATTCTGACTTAGCCTTAGAAACAACATTGAAGCGGAGATCGGAATCAAAGTGTTCTGTAACCCAGCGGGTGAAATCAATCTCAATTCCCGCCTTCTCCGAAGTGTTTTCAAAATTTTCCACATAAATGTCATAAGCCTTTCCCGCTGTAAATCCTTTAAAACTGTATACACAACTCAAAAAAAGTAAAATGGGAAACCATAAAACCATTCGTAAGTTCTTCATTATTGCTTAATTTTAAAGGAATTCCCTTGGAACACACAAACAACCTATTATCCCTGAAGCATAAGCTACCTGAAAAAATGTAACAGGAATTTAGTTTCACCTGCCCTTATAATAAAGCCATGAAAAAGGTTCTCGCACTTACATTAATTCTTGAATTTTCGGTGGTTGTAATAGCCTTCTTTTTAATTGACAAATTCGACACTGTAAAGACATCCTACCGTCATTTAGGAGCCTTTTCCGGGAACTTCCCATTATCAGAGCCAACTTGGAGCGTTGACGAAAACTGGAAAGGATATATTTTTAAAGAAGGTTTAAGACTCTTCTTCCATTCCCACAAAAATCCCATCAAAAATCTGGAAGACATAAGATTTTATAATTTCAAGGGTGACAAGCTGGTCATCGATTACATTTCCCTCGGAGACTCCGCCTTTATAGCTTTCAAACCAGCAAGGAAAGGGTATGTTGTAACTTCAGTAATCGCCTTGGATACTCTCGTACTGTGGATTGATATGATTTCAAGGAGCAGTACTCTTGATAACAAGTTCCTGTACTTCGTTAGCTTTCTTAAAAGCCTAAAATATAATGACAATTACATAGCAAGGTCAGAGTTTTCCAATACCATCTTAGCCTTTCGCAAAAGAATCTCGCCATTCCTTATGCAGAGCAAAAAGACCTTCTTTGCCTTCATTCTTGGAATACTCCTTTTTGCAAATCTCCTCACTTTTCTGGCACTTTTCGGCGGCGGTGCCTGTCCAAAGATTCCCGAAAGTGACTGGGAGACGATAACACCAGGTGTTATGGTTTACGAAAAACTGCCCATGGGACAGAAGTCCTATTCTGCCTGCCTTGTAAAGCGAGGGAATGAAATACTAATACTGGTCTTCCGAAAAGTTAGAAAGACTTTAAACATTGACGAAATTAGAAGTGATATAAAATTTCGTGGAAAAACATTAATTGTAGGGAACTCGCTGCGGATTGAATTGCCTGATGAGGAAACCCTCAGCAGGTGGCAAACTATCTTGTAGACCCTTGAATTTATTGAAAAAACGCCCATATTAAACTAATATATCAATATGACATTGAAAATTGTAATTATAGTTGTTTCTTTAATTTTTCTCTTTGTCCTTTTCGCCTACAATACCTTGGTGAAATGGCGAATGAGGGTTAGAGAGGCTTTCTCCCAGCTGGATGTTCAACTTAAAAGGAGGCACGACCTTATTCCTAACCTCGTTGAGACCGTAAAAGGCTATATGAAACACGAGAGAGAACTTCTGGAAAGGATAACAGAACTCCGAAGCAGGGCGATGAACGCCAGCAACCTTAAAGAAAAAGGTGAGATTGAAGGTTCGCTTTCAGATAACATTAAAAAACTTTTAATCCTTGTGGAAAACTACCCAGACCTTAAAGCCTCGGAAAACTTCAAAATCTTGCAGGAAGAAATGATAAGCACTGAAAATCGGATTGCCTATGCACGACAATTTTTCAATGACACCGTGAGACACTATAATACCCTTTGCCAGGTTTTTCCAATTAATATTATCGCAAATTTATTTGGCTTCAAACCCGCCGAATTTTTAGAGTTCCCTGAAGAGCGTGAAAGCGTTGAGATTTCATTTTAGGGGGTGTAAAAATGGGTGCACTTGATTTTATGAAAATAGCCTCAAGGAATAAGAGGAGAACTTTTTTGTTAGTTCTTTCTCTCATTTTAATACTGTACTTCATTGGAAGATTTCTTGACTACACCTTTAGTGGTGGTGGGTTTTACACATTACTGGCCCTTGCTATTGCCCTCTTTCAAAGCCTGATCTCATACTACGTTGGCGATAAGATTGTACTTGCCTCTGTAAGGGCAAGAGAACCAAACCTATCCGATTACGAGGAGAGGCAATTCGTAAATGTCGTTCAGGAACTGAGCATTGCAGCAGGAATTCCAACACCAAAGTGTTATATTATGGATGACCCCTCGCCAAATGCCTTCGCAACGGGTAGGGATCCAAAACATGCTTCAGTGTGCGCCACCACCGGACTTTTGAAGCTTCTAAATCGTGAGGAATTAGAAGGTGTTATTGGTCACGAGCTTTCCCATATAAAAAACAGAGACATTCTCACCATGACCATGGTGGCTGTACTGGTCGGTGCTATTGTTATTATTGCTGATCTTCTAAGATTTCAACTTTACTTCGGAGGAGCGAGGAGAAGGAGGGACAGGGAAGGCGGAGGCGAGCTTATTGCTCTCCTCATATTATTCTTAATCGTTATCTTTGCCTCTATAATCGGAAGGCTAATGGCTCTTGCCATTTCCCGTGCCAGAGAGTATATGGCCGATGCAGGCTCTGTCGCTATTACAAGAAATCCACTTGCCCTTGCATCGGCTCTGGAAAAAATTGCTAACTATTCAAGGCCAATGCAGGTAAGCGATGCAGTATCCCATCTTTTCATAAGCGACCCGAAGAAAAGAGGGCTTTCCGAAAAGGACTCCCTTTGGGCAAACCTCTGGAGTACCCATCCACCAATCAGGAAAAGAATTGCCATCCTGAAGCAGATGGCAGGCCTTTCTGCATAGGAAAAGCCAAGAGTATTGGTTTAAATAACCTTAGGCTGGGTAGGGAGAATAAATGGTGAAAGTCCTATTATACTTTATTCTCTCTCAGTTTCACCTTCCCTCTATCCACCAAATTGAATATTACGCCAACTTGGACAAAGCGGTTTTTTCACCGGTCAGCGATACTCCTGTCGCCGTCGTACCCCTTTTAGAGGAGAAGGGTCTAAGGCATATCTACTACGGTTACTGCCCTTATTGGATTGACACGTCAGAATACGCCTACATAGACTTTTCCCTTATCACCCACGTAGCTTATTTTTCAGTAACCATAGATACCACCGGCAGTCTTGGTGGTATTCCTTACTCTTATCGATTTCTCACCTTGATAGACAAAGCCCACAAACGGGGAATTAGAGTCCATATAACTTTTACCATATTTGGCAACACGAGCGTTTCAACATTTTTAAACAATCCTACTGCAAGGCTGAATGCAATTAACAACATTATCCAGTTTGTTGAAAACTACAATATTGAGGGGGTAAACATCGACTTTGAATTTGTCACTTTAGCCGTTAAAGACAGTTTTTCCCGTTTCATCAATGACCTTTACTACGCCCTTCAAAATAACACTTCAAGGAGAAAGGACCTATTCATAGCAATGCCTGCCGTTCCCGAATGGTACCCCGGATATGACTACACCTACTTATCTACCCACAGTGATGGGCTTTTCATAATGGGTTATGACTTTCACTATCGCAATTCACAATACGCAGGACCTGTGGCACCTGCCATTCCCTCCTCTCTCTGGGGACAATACTGTATTGCAAAAACCATAGGGAGTTATAAGGCCCGATGCTCTCCTTCAAAACTCATACTCGGTATGCCATATTACGGCTATAGATGGCCAACCGAGTCAGGAAACATAAACAGTCCCACAACGGGAGCTGGTTCCTCAGTTCTTGCCTACACAGCGATGCAGGAGGCAACCACCTACGGCAGGCTTTGGGACACCTATTCACTAACCCCATGGTATCGCTATATCTCGGATTCACAGTGGTATCAAGTATGGTATGACGACACCGCCTCCATAAGAATTAAAATACAAATGGCAATTGACAGTTCCCTTAGAGGGGTTGGATGCTGGGCACTAACTTATGACGATGGGGTCTTTAACCGTATTATACGAGAAAAACTGGAGATTCCTCTACACCGAGAGCATTTCGTTGTAAGAGTCATTACCACTGAACTTAACATTAGAGAAGGACCATCCACTACTTATCCTGTCATAACTACAGCGCCCTACGGAAGCAAATTCGTTGCCTTCCACTATGAAGGCAACTGGTATAAAATCTACTTTCCCTCTGCCAGCGGAAGTTATTACGGATATATGTCTGCAGGTGATGGAATTAATTCTCGCTACCTTGAAGGTTCCTCCGGAGATACAATAGCACTTTGCACTGCAGACCTTTTAAATGTAAGGGTTGGGCCATCCACTTCTTATTCCGTTATAACACAAATAACTAAAGGGCAATCTTTTGTTGTTGACTCCATTGTAAGTGGCTGGGCAAGGATTTATCTCCCCAACATCCAGGGTAACACTAAAGGATGGATATCACTTAATTATGTAAATCTTTACTACAATTTGGAGAACTATAACCCCTTGTCAGGTCAGCTTCTTGAAATAACTTACCCTGACTCCACTTATATGCCTTACGACACCTTTACTCTATGCCTTAAAATAAAGAACACCTCCTACTCCTCCTTTGACTCACTAACCTGCCTCGTAAGCACACAGAACCCTTCACATTTTTACTATCCCGAGTACTGGATTGAACCTAATAAAGCCAGATCCATCGGCCATTTCGGTCTTCCTGGTCAAACTTTTTATTTTAACTTTAAAATGAGAGTTTCAGCTAAAAAAAACCAAATAAGTGAAACTTTTTACCTTTTAAGAAATAACGATACTATTCTCGGTCCAATAACGATCAGCGTTACACTTCCAATTACGGAAAGAATACAAACACCATTGCTGAGCGTTAACGGGAAGTACATCACAATCAATGGTATTGGCCCCGGAATAGCGCATCTTGAAATTTTTGACATTATGGGCAGGAGAATAGCTTCAAGAGAAGTGCGTGACGGTGAGGAAGTAGAATTAGATTTACCCCACGGGGTATATTTTGTAGTGCTTAAAAAAAACAATAAAATTTTGGTAAATAAGAAGTTAGCTAGGGTTTATTAAAGGAGGAAACATGGAGAAGGATAGAGAGGTGTTCTTAGAAGCGCTGGTCAACGCAATGAGCCCTTCAGGTTTTGAAGAAGAGGCAGTAAAAGTTTGGGTAGAAAGGGCGAAACCCTTCGCAGACCGGGTCTATACCGACTACCACGGAAACGCCATTGCTGTTATTAATGAAGGAAAAGAACCAAGGATAATGCTTGCAGGACACATCGACGAAATCGGTTATATGATTACCTATGTGGATGAGCAGGGATACCTCTATTTCAACACCATTGGCGGGGTCGATCCCCAAATTGCACAGGGCCAAAGGGTTTGGATTAAAGGAAAGGATGGTTCGAGAATTCTCGGAGTAATAGGCAAAAAAGCTATTCATCTTCTGGACGAAGAAGAAAGGAAAAGGGTTCCAAAATTTAAAGAAATGTGGATAGATATTGGTGCGAAGAACAAGGATGAGGTTTTAGAAAAAATTGACATTGGAACCTGTGCGGTAAATGCCCAATCCTATGAGAAACTATTCAACAATAATGTGGTTGCTCGCGGTTTTGACGACAGGGTAGGGGCCTTTATAGTCCTTGAAACTCTTATTGAACTCTCCAAAATTAAAGACAAGCTAAATGCTTCTATCTACGCAGTTGCTACTGTCCAGGAAGAAATAGGTTTAAGAGGAGCGCATACCAGTGCCTTCGGAATAGACCCCCATGTTGGAATTGCCGTTGACGTAACCCATACCGCAGATCAACCAGGGGTAGAGAAAAAAGTGATAGGAGATATAAAACTGGGAGGCGGTCCCGTAATTGCCAGAGGGCCCAACATCAGCCCTAAGGTTTTCGAAAAACTCCTAAATACCGCAAAAGAACTAAATATACCCTATCAGATAGAGCCCGCTCCAAGGGCAACAGGAACCGATGCCAACGCTATCCAGCTCACAAGGTCAGGAGTGGCAACGGGACTGGTCTCTGTGCCAAACAGGTATATGCATACACCCTGTGAAGTAGTGAACCTCGATGACCTTGACAACATTATCAAACTTCTTGCAGGCTTCTGCGAAAGGGTAAAGAGCAAAGAAGAGTTTATACTTTACCAGATTTAAAATTAATGAAAAAATTCACGATACTTGATTTCTTCAAGCTCAAAGAACGTAACGAACCCATTGTGATGG
>CAZZKY010000046.1:0-18029 GCA_964654765.1 uncultured bacterium
AATTATAATTGAATCAAGAGAGGTTTTCACCATATCCTTTGAAGAAGAGCAAAAGCTAAGCGAAGAGATTTCAAAAGAAAGGGAAACTAACCATTTAGAAAAAGTGTTAAACTATCTTTACACTATTATCGAGCTGGAATCTGTAGAGGAAATCGAATCATTGCTAAAAGCACTTGAAGAGTTTATTTTGCTCGAAATAAACGACACTGGGATTAGCAAGGTTTCAAGAGTAATTCACGACCTCAAAACCCTGAAAATTAAATTACAAAGCACTGAAAAAGCGAGTGCTATTGAACATTTGCTCAAAAGAATTTCTGAACCATCTCTGATTGAAAATATGATAAGGAACCACATTGATAACAGACCAAAAGAACTCGAACTACTCTTATCCGGACTCGATCCAGGTGCAGCGCTTGCGCTTTTCAAAATCGCGGCAGAACTTCCTCAGAAGAGCCAAAGACAATTAATCTTCAGAGCTATGATTAACATGCAAAATTTCGACCCCAATCGGATCTTGAGCTACATAGTGGCTAACAAAAAAAGCGAAAAGGTCCTTGCAGCTGGTCTTGAATTTATATCGGTAGGAAAATATAGCCAAGCCAGAGAATTCTTGACAGAATTGCAAATGAATATAGACAAAAACCTTAAAAAGAACCTTCTGGAAGCACTTTCGTCCATCGAAGGTGACTTAACACCATTTTTCTACGATGATGATATATCGGTAAGAATGACCACTTATCTTGAAATGAAGAGAAATCCGAGAAAATCTTTTGTAAACTTGATAGTTGAAAGGCTTAAAAGTGATGAGTTATTTTTCAAATTTGATGTTCTGGAAAAGAAACAATTTCTGGGTCTAATACCCGAATATATTGACTACCCTGCAGTTGAAGAAACCCTGAGAAACATTCTTACGCAGAATTTGTCTTTGATATACAAAATAACGAAGTCAAAAAAATATTACGAGACTCTCCAGTTTTTAATCAATTCCCTGGTAGAATCAAATAAACGTAAAGTCTATTTACTTCTAATAGAAGCTGTAAAAAAAACCAAAGATTCAAAAATTAGAGAAATGTGTTCAGAAGCCTTGAAACAGCTAAAGGAGTGATAGGATGGCAACTCTTGACGAAAATTACATGAACAGAATTATAGCTAAATTTCTTTCTGCCTATAATAACGTGAAACTCTACGGTATCAAACACAACGTAAGCGAGAAAAGTCTGGGCGAATTATTTGAAATACTTTCAGAGAGTCTCAAACAAGCCGATGAGTTTAACTTTGTTCTTCGAGGATTGCACATTTATTTAATGGGGGAAAGACTAAAGATTTCCTCCGTCAATTTTCCTTTCATCAAGCAAGTTGTAGACCTATTCCAAGAAAAGGGAATCGGTGGAATAAAGATAAGTCAAAACTGCACTATTCAAGAATTGGGGATATTTTTTGAACAATTATCAAAAGAAGTTTCAAACTACGAGAACCTGAAAGAAAATCTTGCAAGTTTAGGCGTGGCTTCCATTAAAATCCTGCCCATGTTAGTTCAACCAACTGAAATAGTCGATCCCAAAAAGAGAGTGAAACAAGTTTACTTCGAAACAATAAACCTGGTAAAAAACATTTCAATCCCTGGTGGTGTCTCCAAACCAAGTTACACCAAATTTACCGTTGGCGTCCTCTATCTCATTGACACCTTGAAAACCTCTGAAAGCCTTCTTCTTGGACTAACGGTTGTTAAAAACTATGATGACTTCCTTTACAACCATTCAGTTAATACCGCAATCCTCTCTCTTTCCCTTGGTGTTCGAATTGGTTTAAAAAGCAAAGAGCTTTTGAAATTAGGTCAGGCAGCATTACTCCATGATATAGGGATGATAAACATACCAAGAAATATCCTTAAAAAGGAATCACTCCTCACAGAGGAAGAATGGAAAATTGTGAAGACCCATCCTATTAATGGGTTTAGAATAACTCTTGATTTAATGGGACTTTCTGAAGAAACTGCGCCAATTTTACTTTCTATTTTAGAGCATCAAAAAGGGTACGATGGCTCAGGGTATCCAGAATTCGTGAAAAACAGCATATCACTCTATTCAAGAATCATTCAAATCGCAGACTTCTACGATGCTGTAACGACTCCAAGATTTTATAATCCTATTCCTATGTCGCCCTCTGAAGCAATCGCCTACTTAGTAAAATATTCTGGAAAACTTTTCGACCCACTTCTTTCTAAACATTTTATTAACCTACTCGGCATCTATCCACTTGGAAGTCTTGTGTTCCTCTCCACAGGCGAATGGGCACTGGTAGTGGGACAGCCCCAAGACCCAGAAAAACTACATAAACCAATCGTGCTTGTCATAAAAGACGCTGAGGGAAAAGATCAGATTCACAAAACCCTTGACCTCAGCCAATCTGAAATAGAAATTGTGAAAGTAGAATCACCATGGAAATATGGAATTGACCCTGCAGAATACCTCATTTGATCTTAATTTTTAACAGTTCTAAAAGTTCATCCAAGTTTCTTGTGTTGACCACATCCGAAGGCCCAAGCCATGCCCTCCTCGCTTGACCAATCCCCAACTTTATCATTTGAAGCTGACCAACATGGTGCGCATCTGTATTTATAACTAACAAAGCTCCCCTTTCTTTAGCTTTTCTGGCATTAAGATCGTTAAAATCAAGGCGTTCATAGTAGGCATTCATCTCTAAGAAGGTTTTTGTTTCCACCGCTTTTTCGATTATGACATCAATATCCACATGATAACCCTCTCTTTGGCCTATAAGTCTTCCCGTCGGATGGCCAATGATGGTAACAAAGGGATTTTCCATGGCCCGTATAATCCTGGAAGTAGCATCCTCATTCTTCTTCCATATGTGAATGGAAGCCACTACAAAATCAAGTTCACGAAGCACTTCATCCGGGTAATCCAGCTGACCATCGCTTAAAATATCCACTTCAGCACCCTTCAACAGCCTGAACCCCGTGTATAATTTATTTATCCTGTCTATTTCTCTATTCCTCGCCCTAAGCTCATCAATATCTAAACCACCGGCATATTTAACAGACCTCGAGTGATCACATACACCTAAATACTGGTACCCAAGTTTTCTTGCATACTCTGCCAGTTCCTCAAGAGTTGAAGTACCGTCAGAGTAGTTTGAATGTACATGAAGATCCCCCTTGATATCATTGTATTCAATAAGAATGGGTAAATTACCGTTTATCGCAGCCTCGATTTCTCCCTGATCTTCTCTCAGCTCAGGAGGTATCCACGGCAAGCCGAGAGCGGTATACACCTCTTCCTCCTCTGCACCCGCAACAAACTTCTCGTCCCTGAAAACTCCGTATTCAGAGATCTTCAATCCTTTAGCTTTTGCTATGGTCCTTAACTTGATGTTATGATTCTTTGAGCCAGTAAAGTATTGCAAGGCAGCTCCCCAGGATTCTCTTCCTACTACTCTCATATCAACCTGGTACTTACCATCAATTATCACAGACCCTTTTGTTTCCCCAGAAGCCAGAACATCAGTCACTGAGGGAAACCTTGTAAAATGTTCAATAATTTCAGCACCGTTTTCCCCAACTACCAATATATCAATATCCCCAACAGTCTCTTTCATTCTCCTATAAGAGCCACACCCGGAAATCAGTTCAACTTTTCCCAATTCACGCATATGTTCCACAATGTCCTCTACAATATTTACCGCAATACCAAGGGGAATCCTCTCTTGCATGCTTAAATAAAGTTCGAGTCCTCGCTTGATATTTTCGATTTTTTTCTCGCCCATACCAGGCAAAGAAAGAATGCGAGGATCATCAAGAATTTTTATAAATTCTTCCATCGTCGTAACTTTGAATTTATCGTGGATCAATTTCAATGTTCGGGGACCTATTCCTGGGACATCCATTAATTTAAGAAGATCTGTCGGCACCTTTGACATCACCTCTTCATATTTTTCAAATGTGCCCTTTTCAATAAATTCCACTATCTTTTTGGCTATGCCTTCCCCAATACCAGGGATTTTCTCAAGTCCCTCAAACCCCTGAGTTCTATATATTTCCGTTACATCCTCAGGAAGTTCTTCCAGCACCCTTGAAACTTTTATATAGGCACGAATTTTAAAAGGATTCTCCCCCAAGAAATCAAGGGCGTTTGCGAGTTCCTCGAATTTTTTTGCAAGGATCTTATTTATTTTCATAACCTTTAATAATTTAAAACTTTTTTGACAACCTTTCAAACCGCAACCTCAAACCTATAAGACACTTGATTTCATTTTGTTTTTCTCATCTGAGAATATATAATAAAACATATGAACAACGAAGAATTTAGTTTTGAAGATTTAAAAGAAGCCTTAATAAGGAAAGGCAAATACGGGTTTTTAGCCTTCGCCATTACCATTTTCCTCGCTGTTCTATACATACTCCTTAAACAGCCTGTCTACGAATCGGAAACAAAGATAAGGCTTCCTGGAGCATCTTCTGTTTCTGAGATGGTACTTGCAGGTGTAACGCAACCCTGGAACGACATTCCTACCCAACTCGAGTTAATAAAATCTAAAACAATTTTAAAAAAGGTAATTGACCAACTAAACCTGAGATTTGAACCTTTAGATAAAAAGTTTTACAGCTACATAAGAATAGATTCTATGGTAATAAGTGACTCAGCACCACCTGGAAATTATGCGCTTAATTTATTCCGGGATAAGTTTTCAATAACTGACCAAAAAGGTATAAAACTTCTCGAAGGAGCCTATGGAAAAATTATATCCACAAATTATATTTCCCTGAAGGTTATCCCAATTAGCGAAAAGGCATATGGTAAAACCTTGAAATTCACTATAAAACCTTTGAATGCAACAATAAAGAGCGTGTCCAGAAATATCAAGGTTTCTCAGGAAGGAAAGTCCTTCATTGCAGTGATTAAAGCACGTGCAAAAGATCCAATTTTAGCAAAACAAATAGCTGAATCCATTGCCAAGGGCTATTATGAATTTACCCTGGAAGATGCAAAACTACAAGCCAGCTCTTTGAGACAGTTCCTGGAAGAGCAAATAACAAAGATTGAACAAGAATTGACCGATTACGAAAAGGACTTAGCTGCAATAAAAAATAAACTGGGAACATATAATTTTATAGCGCTCGAAAATATCTCTGAAAGTTTGAAAGACATTTTCTCAAAATTAAACGATTTAGAATTCGAAAAGACAAGGACCATAATCGAAAAAGCACAGGTAGAGAGAGAACTTTCGATAATTAAGGAACAGATTCAGGGTAAGGGGTATTTTAAAGAATACGCAAAAATTGCAACCAGCTTGGAAACTGGTGGTGACCCACGAATCCTCACACTAACAAATAAACTTTACGAGCTCGAGCTTAAAAAGGCCTCTCTTTTGGAAAAATATAATCCAGAAAACCCTGAAATTAAGTCGATTGAGAATCAAATAAGTGAAATAAAAGGTTCGCTTAGTAAAGCACAGCAGGAATCCATCGAACAATCTATACCTTCTGCCTCTGACCCTGTATTTCAACAATTAGTGCAGGGGCTAATTAAAAATCAGGTTGAATTGCTAACCTTGACGGCTAAAAATGCCGCAATTGATTCTGCTTTAAGAGTATTTGAAGGCAAAATATCGACACTCCCAGAAAATGCCTTAATGTATAGTAAAATAAAGAGAAAAATTCAAGCCCTCTCGGGAATATATAATCTCCTTTTAGAAAAACTTGAACAAACAAAAATAGAAGAAGCTTCAAAAATTTCTGATGTCAGAATCGTCGACTTTGCTATGGTTCCTTCCTCTCCTGTTCTACCAAGAAAGGTTCAAACCATATTCATAAGTATAATTTTAGGTAGCCTACTTGGCCTATTTCTGACACTTGCCCTTTACTATATTGATGATTCTGTTAAGTTCTCTAACGAAGTTGAAATGATATTAGGGAAACCTTGCTTAGGAAAAATTCCACCATTTTCAAACCATGATGGAGAAAAATACAGTAAACTGATTCTTCACAAAAATCCTCTTAGTCCGGAAGCTGAAGCCTTTAAAAAACTAAAATTCAATATAGACATTTTGACTAAAGAATTCCCTAAAATAATCGCCGTTACTAGCATAATAGAGAATGAAGGCAAATCAACGATTGTTGCAAATCTCGCCATCGCTTATAGTCTTGCTGGATACAAAACCCTCATAATTGATGGAGATCTAAGGAAACCTTCTCTACATAAAATTTTTGAGACACCTAACGAACACGGATTTACAGAACTCGTGACAAAAAACATTTTAAAACCTTATCCTTCTCGCTTCCAAAACCTCTTCATTCTTCCAGCCGGGGAAGATTCTTTGAATGTGTTAAAGATTTTGGACGCCTTTGATCTTAGGAAAATTAGGGAACTACTCACAGAAAATTTTGATGTTGTAATCCTTGATACCCCACCAGTTCTCCCAGTTGCTGAGGTAAATACACTTGCAGATTTTGCAGGGCATTTGTTACTTGTAGTTAGAGCCGATTATACGCCTAAAAAATTACTCTTTGAATTTGAAACTTCTATTCCGGAGAACATCCGACTTATAGGCTTTGTTTTGAATTTCTACAAAAGAGCAGAAAGCCATTACAGGTACTACAAGTATTATCACCATGAAACTGAAAAAGAGAATAACTCATTAAGCAATCTCTTAAAAAAACTTAAAATTGTGAAGGAGGATTAATGTTAGGGTCACTTCTTCTTTCTTTGATAGCGTTAATCCCCGGAGATGCGATAGCAATAAAATCAACAAATTACCGAGAGCTTAACGACACAATATTTGTGCTCGGAGATACAACAGCAGAACTGCCATATATTGGCCGAGTAAATGTGGCATTCATTGATGAAGGCAATATAAGGGAGTACTTTGTTGAAACATACTCAAGATATTTAAAAGAACCAGACATAGCAGTTTTTGTTTTATATCGTGTCTCCATAATAGGAAGAGTGGGCAAGCCCGGTATCTACTATCTCCCTTCCTTTGCCAGCTTGGGTGACTTATTAGCAATAAGCGGCGGTCCTCTTCCCGACGCAAATCTAAACAGAATAAAGATTTATTCTGGAACGAGAAAAAACCATCTGAATTTTAGAAAAACAATAACTAAAAATCTAAAAATCAATGATCTGGGGATAGTCTCAGGGACAGTCATTGAAGTTCCCAAAAAATTTACAATCAGTCTTGAAGACATTTACAAATTTGCAGCGACAACTGGCATATTGTGGACTGTTTACAAAGAGGTAATCGCTAAATAAAGGAGGCACATGTTAAACGAGCTTAAAAACAAAATTCTAAAAAGAGAAGCAAGAATTGGAGTAATAGGTCTTGGCTACGTCGGGCTTCCACTGGTTCGCGAATTCCTAAAAAACGGTTTTAAGGTAACAGGATTTGATATTGACCCTCAAAAAGTTCAAATGTTGAATGAAGGAAAAAGTTACATCAAGCATATCCAGAGTGACTTCATTTATAGTGCTGTTGAAAGAAAAACCTTTGAAGCGACTACTGACTTTACTCAACTTAAAGAAGTTGATGCAATAATTATATGCGTTCCAACTCCTCTCGGGGAGCATATGGAACCAGATTTGTCTTATGTATTAAATACCGCAAAAACTATTTCAGAAAACCTAAGAAAAGGCCATATAATAGTCCTTGAAAGCACCACCTACCCAGGCACAACAGACGAGGAAGTTCTTCCGATACTGGAAAAATCAGGACTTAAAGTAGGAGAAGATTTTTTCCTTGGATTTTCTCCCGAACGAGAGGACCCGGGTAACAAGCAATATACCACTGCAACAATTCCTAAGGTAGTAAGTGGAATTACTCCCCAATGCCTTGAACTCATAAGAACGCTTTACGACCAAATTGTTGTAACTACTGTACCTGTTTCTTCTACGAGAGTTGCTGAGGCTGTAAAACTCCTTGAAAATATATATAGAGGGGTTAATATAGCTTTGGTTAACGAACTAAAAATGATATTTGAACGAATGAACATAGACATTTGGGAAGTAATAGAAGCGGCAAAAACCAAACCCTTTGGATTCCATCCTTTTTATCCTGGCCCCGGTCTTGGAGGCCACTGCATTCCCATCGATCCCTTCTATCTTGCCTGGAAAGCAAAAGAATACGATATGACGGCAAGATTTATTGAACTTGCGGGTGAAATAAACACCTTTATGCCCTACTATGTGGTTGACAAAGCTATTAAAGCATTAAATTCGTATGGTAAAAGCATAAAAGGTGCAAAAGTACTTATCCTTGGAGTTTCTTATAAACCTGACATCGATGATATGAGGGAAAGCCCCGCACTGAAAATTATAAAGATACTCTTAGATGAGGGGGCCCATGTAGAGTACAATGACCCATTCTTTCCCGAGCTTATTCCTGTAAGGAAATATCAGATCCCACTAAAATCTGTTGAATTAACAGAGGAAAATCTCAAAAAATTTGACCTTGTAATCGTGGTCACCAACCATTCCAGTTACGATTATGAGTTTATAAGGAAACATGCTAATTTGATACTGGACACGAGAAACGCTTTTAAAATCAGAGGGCTAAAAGAAGGAAATGTTATCAAGGCGTGACTCTTTCAAAAACTAATTCAAGATAGTCATTTGTGAAAAGTAAGTTGGTCAATTTTATTTTATTGCGTAAAGCATAGGTAATGCTGTTCCATTGAGGTTTTAAACTAAATAATTTTTCAAAATCAACAAAAAGCTTTCTATTATAAAAGGTTATCACCTCTTTTGTCCTTTCTCCCAGGTGGTGCAGAGGAGACCGAATTAACTTATAGACAAGATCCGAAACATCAAGTTCAAATTCCACAATTTTTTGTTCTCTGTCCCACCGTAACTCGCCGATTTGGAGTTTCAGTTGAACGGGCAAGACATTGGTCCCCTCTATTTCCAAAGATTTCTCAAAGAAATTGATTTTCATATCTGAAAGGTAAGGCTGAAGGTAAAACCTTAAAACATGTTCAATCAAATCCTTAGGTATCTTAACCTTAAATTCACCCACTTCCGACTCGTCAATTTTCTTTAAAAAATAGTCCGAAAAAATCTGTAAAATGTCGGGCATTATTCTAACCTCCTGAAAAGTGCAACCACTTTCCCAAGAATGTAAAGCCTGGCTTCCTCTTTTCTCAACTTTATTTCTCTGTATGCTGGATTTTCAGGTATTAGGTATACGAATTCACTATCTTCCCTGAAACGCTTACAAGTAACTTCATTATCCACAAAGGCAACTACAATATCTCCATTTTTTACAACTGCCCCAAGTCTTACCACAACAATATCACGGTCGTAAATCCCAGCACCAACCATACTATCACCCTTTACCCTCAAAGCTATGGTATTGCTGGTATCTTTTATAAGAAGTGCATCGAATACCACATTCCCCTCAACCTCTTCTATAGCAGGGATTGGAAATCCAGCTGATACTTTTCCTACAAGAGGTATCATGGCTGCATTTGAAAGCTTAAAATGCAGAAGTTCAATTCCTCTTGGTTTTCTTGAATTTCTTCTTATGAAACCTTTATCTTCCAGAACTTTTAAATGCCTCTGAATGCTGTATATACTGTTCAACCCAAGATTTAATCCCTCTGCAATCTCTCTAATTGTTGGAGGATAACCATGAGTAAGTATAAACTGTTGAATAAAATCAAGAACGGCTTTTTGCTTTCTTGTTAGAACCAACTTTTCTCACCTCAATATGTAATATTTTAAAATCACATAACCCATTGCAATGATAAAAGTAAAAACCGACGCGGGAAATCCATACTTCAAATAGTTCTTAAAGGTTATTTTTTTCTCTGTTTTTCCTGAGATATCTGCAACTACCAGGTTTGCTGCAGCTGAAATTAAAGTAGCATTTCCCATAAAACAAGAAGTAAGTGACAAAGTCCACCAAAGGGTTTCACCGTGTATATTGGGCATTTTGTTTATAATTGCGTTAATTATTGGGGCCATAGTTACAACGAATGGGATTGCCCCCATTATTGTAGTAAAAAAGAAGGATAAAAAACCGATAATCAAAATGAGTGTAAGCTCGCCTTTAGAAAATCTTAGAAGAAAATTTGCAATGCTTTCAATTATATGAAACTTTTCCAAAGCACCTACAAGAATAAATAAACCGCCAAAAAAGAACAAGGTTGTCCATTCGACTTCATGGAAAAAAGGCTCAGGATTCTCGTTATTTAAAAAGAGGAGAACGACAGCTCCAGTTAAGGCTACAATTGAAGGCAAAATTTTTAGCTTGTCGTGAAGAACAAACCCTATTATAACAAAACCAAAAACAAAAAGAGTTTTTACAAGGAGCCCCTTATTTTTGACTGCACCTCTTTCATCTATTTTAACCTGAGAGACATCGAACTTTCCAGAGATTTTGTACTCTTTACTAAACATCCACTTAAGAAAGAAAATTGTTAATACCATAATAACCGCAACTGGAAGTGCCAAGTTTGCTATAAAATCATTAAACGACAACCCTGAAGCACTACCAATTATAATATTCGGAGGGTCACCAATTAGTGTTGCAGTGCCACCGATATTGGAAGCTATAATCTCTCCAATTAGGTATGGAAATGGAGAAATCCCTGTCATTTTGGTAACGAGAATAATTATCGGTGAAAATACCAAAACAGTTGTCACATTGTCAAGAAAAGCTGAAACAACGCCTGTAAGAATGAAAAAAAATGCGAATAAAATGAAATAATCTCCTTTAGATACCTTAATTGCCTTTATAGCAATGTACTCGAAAAAGCCGGTACGCCTGAAAAAAGAAACGATGATCATCATCCCAAGCAAAAGTCCCAGCGTATTGAAGTCGATGAAATTCCAAGCTTCTTGAGGCGTAAGATACCCCAAAACAATCACTGCAATAGCAGCTAACATAGAAATTACTGTTCTATGCCACCTCTCCCACGCAATAAACAAAAAACTAACGGTAAAAATAGTAATGAGTAAATATTTACTACTTACAACTTCCATACAGTTTTTCTAAAATAGAAAGTCTTGAAACAACGCCTTTATAATTCCCTTCACGATCAACTACTGCAAGGCAAGTTCTTCTTTCTTTAGTAAAGTAAAATATTGCCTTTAATATAGAATCTTCCGGTTTGAGTACCACATAGTTTGTCTGAATAACATCTGCAGCAAGAAATAACTTGTAAGTGAAATCCGAAAAAACCTCGTAGTCCAACACCCCAAAGGTCGTTACATAATCAAAGTCCTTTATAAGATCAAAAAACTCTGGAATAAAGGGTGCAAGTAGATCTTCAGCATATATTACACCTAATAATTTACCCTGATCATCAACTACTGGCACCAATGAAGTAAATTCTTCTTTCATTAATTTAGCAACTTCACAAATTGGTGTATCAAGTTTAACAGGTTTTACAAAAGACAAAACATCGGAAACTTTTAATGGTTCTGCCATAAGGATATTATAAACGCCCTAATTCAAACTCACAACTTGCCTTTTTTAAATTTTTCCAGCATTTCTTTAAAATATCTATTCTCAGGGTCAAGCTT
Source organism: uncultured bacterium (assembly GCA_964654765.1). GTDB lineage: Bacteria > Hydrothermota > Hydrothermia > UBA1063 > UBA1063 > UBA1063. The sequence goes on from CAZZKY010000046.1 coordinate 11,541, forward strand.
AACTGCCTTTTCTTCGAATTCGATAGCCTTTTTCCGGTATCCAAGTTTAAAATAGATAAGAGCTGCAGTATCAAGTATGTTTGCATCTTCCGGTTTAATTTGAAGTGCCTTATCAATTAGCTCTTTAGCTTTAGAAAGTTCAATATCTCTAAGTACCATAAACCACGCAACTTCATTAAGCATATCAGGGTCGTTGGGACTTTCAGCTATAACATTTTCAAGGATTTTCATCGCACGTCTAAACTCCAATTGCGCTAATTCCTTATTTCCTCTTTTAAGGTATTCATCCCCTAATCTTCCATGAGCGTCAATTAAGAAGAATCTTTCCCATAGTTTATAGATTCTCTTTAATTCTGATATAGGATCAGGGTGATCATCAACTCTGATATCAACGTATTTATCAGAATATCCTCCATAGCCACCATTCTTTCTCATTACAAGAAGGGCTGCTGACTGCCTTCCCCTGGCGTCGCCACCTGCCTTATCCCCTGCTTCAAGTGCTGCAATAAGCCTTTCGGGAAGGTCTCCTTCGCTACTTAAAAAGGCCGATTCCATTGCCTTAAGAACTGTGTCACCAACAAGAATGTTCCCCTGTATTGCATAGCAAAATCCATTTAAATGACCTGCATACGCTATACATCCTTTTCCTGTCCAAGAAGCGGATGCCCCCTTCGCCGACACAATTCCAACCTGTCTTCTGTCAAAAAGAGAATCGATACTCTGCAAATACCTCAAAATACTATCCACTGAATACCCCTTTTTTAGAAGGTCCAGAGCAATTGGCCCAAAGGTTGGATTACCAAAAGCCTGAGACGCGACTGCACCAACCTCAGCCTCTGCAAAAGGAACTACAGATCCTACAGCAAGAAACTTAGAAGCAACTGCTACTCCAACTTCACCAGTAAGGGTATCACAGGCTACAATGGAAAAAGTTCCAAAAGCCTCGAAGGGCAAAGAGTTTAAAATAAAAGTAAAGAGCAAACTCATAAACATATCAACCTCCTACGTAGAAGCAATAATATACCACTAAATAAAGAGGTTCAACAAATCTTTTTAATTGCCTCGAGATATCTTTAAAGAATTGGAATACACTTACAGCTTGCCATAAAATTTAGAAAATGACAAAAAAAATCATTAATTTAGTGGAGCTTATTAAGGCCACAAAGGGGAAGATTGGAATTGTATCCCATCTAAACCCCGACGGAGACGCTGTAGGAAGTCTTTTGGCTTTTTATCTTTTTTTGAAAAAAGCAGGAAAAAGAGTAATCCCCTTTCTCAAAGACAATGTACCTTACTTTTTGGATTTTTTACCCGGAATAGGCGAAATCGAAAAAGAAATAACTCACGATTTAGACTTGATTTTTCTTGTTGATGCTAGTGAGTTTTCAAGAACTGGATTTCCGGAGCCAACAGATACAAGGATAGTAAGAATTGACCACCATATTTCGGGTAAGACCTATTCGAATTACGATCTTGTCGTACCCCAAGCTCCCAGTACGACAAGCCTAATTATGAAGATTATAAAAAAATATGATCCATCAAAGATTGACAAAGATATTAAAACTTGCCTCTACACTGGTTTACTAACAGATACGTCCTCTTTCAGGCACTCAAATAGCTTTAAGTGGGCCTTCAAGGATGCATACAACTTGGTCAACAATGGTTTAGATGTAACCAATATTGCCTCACTTGTTTACGAGCGGAAGAAGTTAAAAACCCTTCAACTTCTCTCTAAGGCACTTTCAACAATTATGGTGAGAGAACAAGTAGGTATAATTTCGGTAAGAAGGGAATTCCTTGAGGAATTTGGACTCGACAGGTCAGAGACAGAGGGATTTGTAAATTATCCACTGTCCCTTGATGAAGCCATTGTTGGAATGAGTATGGTAGAGGTAGATAAACAAGTATGGAGAATCAGCTTACGAGGAAAAAATAAAGTTAATCTTGCAAAAGTGGCAGAATCCTTTGGGGGTGGAGGTCACTTTAATGCTGCAGGTTGCACGTTAAGAGGTTCCGAAAAAGAAGTCATTGATTCTTTGATTAATGCTATAAAAAAGTACAAAATTGAGTAAAAAGGAGTACTTCAATGGAATTAATTTTTGAAATTTCAAAGCCCGGGAAAACTGGTTTCACAATTAAAAAATTTGAAAAGACGGCAATTATCTCTATCCCAGAAAAATATAAGAGAAAAGAAGACCCGGAACTTCCTGAGCTCGCAGAAAACGAGGTTGTAAGACACTTTATTGCGTTATCTACGCTAAATCACCATGTCGATAAAGGGTTCTATCCACTCGGTTCCTGCACAATGAAATATAATCCTAAAGTTAACGAATACACTGCAAACCTTCCAGGGTTTACCCATCTCCATCCATTGCAACCCCCACAAACCGTTCAGGGTGCATTGAAACTAATGAAAGAACTTGAGTATTTATTAGCTGAAATTAGTGGTATGGACGCTATTTCCCTACAGCCGGCAGCAGGAGCTCACGGTGAGTATTCTGGTATAAAAATAATTAGAAAATATCACGAGAAAAAAGGAAATCCGAGAAAATACATTTTGATACCCGACTCTGCTCACGGAACTAATCCCGCGTCCACTACCCTATCAGGCTACCAGGCTATCACAATAAAATCTGATGAGACCGGAAGAATTGATGTTGAAGATTTAAAAAGGCACCTGAATGAAGAAGTTGCGGGCTTCATGGTAACTAATCCAAATACCCTCGGAATTTTTGAAAATAGAATTCATGAAATTTCTGAGCTGGTCCACTCGGTTGGTGGCCTGATGTATATGGATGGTGCCAATCTAAACGCCTTCGTTGGACACATAAGACCGGGAGACCTTGGATTTGATGTAATGCATTTCAATTTACACAAGACCTTTTCCACACCTCACGGTGGAGGCGGCCCAGGGAGTGGACCTATAGGTGTGAAAAAATTTTTAGAACCCTATCTTCCGGTACCGAGAATAGTAGAAAGAAATGGAAGGTTTGAGTTAGATTACAACTACCCAGACTCCATAGGAAAAATTCACTCATTTTATGGAAATTTTCTTGTTTTAATAAGGGCTTACACTTACATCAGAATGCTGGGTCGGGAATATCTCAAGAAAGTAAGTGAAGACGCTGTTTTAAATGCCAACTATCTGAGAAAGAAACTGATGGAGCATTACGAACTACCTTATAAGAGTACATGCATGCACGAATTTGTATTGTCGGGCAAGGAATTCAAAAAATACGGGGTAAGGACATTGGATATTGCAAAAAGAATTCTGGATTTTGGTATACACGCACCTACAATTTATTTCCCTCTAATTGTACCCGAAGCTTTAATGATTGAACCCACAGAAACCGAAAACAAGGAGACACTTGACAAATTTGTAGAAGTTTTGCTTCAAATAAAGGAAGAGGCAGTAAAAAACCCCGAGATCTTGAAAACTGCTCCACACACCACACCGGTAAAGAGACTGGATGACGCATTAGCTGTAAAACTAACCCGATTAAGATACACAAAAGAATAAGCCAAAGTTAACTAAAATCAAAAATTTACTCAACTACACAGCGGGCTTCAGCAGTGTTATCACCCCAATCTTCTGCTTTTAGGTCACCATCTACAAAGATCTGCACTTTTATTGAATCAGAACTCCATGCACCAATATAAACAGTATCGCCTCTATCAGCAATAAAGGCATAATTCCAAGGAAGAGGAGCGTCAAAAAGTACAGAAGTTTTGCCAGCTGAATCTGAGACAAAGGTAATAATGTATGCACTTGATGCCTTCCCTGATACAACATATTCCACCATAAGTTGATCTTTTTCGCAAGAAAGGGCAAGCAGGCTTAAAAGCAATATCAAAGCTTGGAAAAGTCTAATCATTTCACACCCCCATCTAATTACTTTTATGTTCAGTTATAATTGCATTTTATTAACAAACTCTGTCCTACTTCCATCCGACGGGGAATAGATACAAAGGTTCCTCTTTTATTCCAAGGACCCTTTTAACTTCCTCATCGATAAAAGCCCCAACGGCAACGGTACCGAGGCCCAGTGCAGTTGCCTGCAAGTAAATATTCTGACCAATATGTCCAGCTTCCATATAAACGTACCTTTCCGCTCTCGCACCATATCGTGCCCTCGTTCTTTCAAAAACTGCTGAGATTACAATAGTAACAGGTGCTTTCAAAATCATATCCTGCCTAAGTGCTCTTTCAGAAACTACCCTTCTAAGGTCGCCCACCTTTACAAGTTGAAGGGAATGTTCATCATAAACATACTTATAGAGTCCAGGCTCTAAACCCTCCACTTCACCTGCAATAAGATAAATCTCCATAGGATAGGTCGCACCCGCAGAAGGGGTTGCCCTTTTTCCACTGGCGACTTTTCCCTGGGCCGCCCAGAGAAGTTGGGCCACTTCCTTTAAGGTAAGGGGAGAATCTTTATAGGTCCTTACCGATCTCCTTTCATTAATGGCCTTTTCCAAAGAAAAGTTACTATCCCTTCTCGGCTCGGGAAGTTTAATCATCCTTACCTCCCCTATTATTAAAAAAGTTAACAGTATCCACATTTTCCCCTCCTTTAAAAAATTTTATAGCATAATGTACGTATTACACGCAACCTTAAATGGGCAATTTTTGCACCTTGTTAAAAGTTCCTTTTTGTTTGATGGTAAGTAAAAGTCTACTTCAGGATTAAGAATCTCAAACAACAAAGATTTAATTAGTGCATCGGTTTCTATATAAACTTCCCTTTGAGAAAGGTCGATTAATTCGAAATTATTTTTAGAATTAAGCCCTAACAACGGGAAAATGGCTGCATACACCCTGCTTCCATTGAGCTTACCAAGCTCAAGCTTCGAATTTTTAAACAGCCAAAGGTACACAAGAAGCTGAATCTTCGGCTTTTTAATGATTTCGGAGACAAGTATACCTGGATTTTTCAACTTTTTAGACAAACCTATGAGATTATCTCCCTTTTCATAATCTCCAAAGGAGCTGCCACTCTTATAATCAATAATTATGATTCCATCTGAGAAGACGTCCATTCTATCAATTTTTCCCGTAAAGTTAAGGCTAATTCCTCCCTCAATTTCTACCCTTGCATTCAGTTCCTTTTCTGTGTAATATTTAACGAACTCGCCAAGTCCGTTTTTTCTAATTTCCTCCTCAAGTTTTCCTTGCAACTTCGATAAGGAAATCCACAGTCTCTCGGTAATTGCAGTCTTAAGAATCTTTATTCTTGGAGTTTCAATGGGATATTTCTCCTCCAGCACCTTATAAGCAACCTCAAAAAATCTTCCTTTTTCATAATCATCTCCTTTAAATCTTCCATCAAGGGTTGAGAAAAACTTCTGTAATACTTCGTGAACAACGATTCCTATGATTCTCCTATCGTATTCATCCTGTACATCCTCCTTAAGGCCAAGAACATAGGTGAGCGCAAACTTTACTGGACATTCGAGATAGGTCTCTAAATGGGTATAGGAATAAGTAATTCTTTTTAATTTCTCAAGCATACTGGTGTTCTTTTTAATTCCTTCCTCGAAGTTGAATCTTCTTTCTCCTCCTGTGGACGCAAGAGTGTAATAGCTTCTGTGATGTGGTAATTCCACTTCCCGCCCATCCCGTCCAAGATACTCTTTCAAAATCAGAATTAAATGCGAAGGTTCATCAAAATTGGAGTCTTTATAAATAACTGTGCAATCTCTTGAAGACTGTAAAAGGGTGAAAAAAAGATATTTGGCGAGTCTATTCCTGGAATCTATATCATCAATTCTAAGCCTTGCTCTCAAGTCATAAGGTAGAAGGGTATCGTATTCAAAATCCCGCGTTAATACCCCTTCTTGAACATCCATAATTATTACCTTTTTGAAACTTAAAAGTCGGGTTTCCAGAAATCCAATGACTTGGAGCCCTTTAAGAGGTGTGCCTTTCAACGGAATCGAAAGATATTCAATGAAGTCTAAAACAAACCTGATAAAATTTTTCAAATTTTCAATTTTATTCTTTGAAGAATCTTGTGTAATATTCGAAAGTAATGAGTTTCTTAAAGCAAACAATTCTTCTAAAAGACTTTCCCGAAGTCCTTCAATGTCTTCACCCACATCGAGAGACAAACCTTTGCCTTCCTTTTTCGCGATAAAATCTATCAGAAAATCGACGAAATCTGCAAAAGTCTTGAAAGAAAAAATTGGGTTCCAAAATTCCTTTAAAAAGTTTTCGAAAAATTCTTTTATTTTTTTCTTAGAGTCCTCATCCGATATAAGCTCGTCAACCAACAAAGGGGTTATTTTTTCGCTAATCAGCGAATACCCTGAAGATCCAAGAACTTTTAAAAACATAATAGTATCGCTAATCCCTTCACCGTCAAAATTTCTTTCAAGAAAGTTTTTAAGCTTTTTGACGTTTATCAAACACGAATCTGTTTCAGGGTCATACTGAGTGAAGTTCAAGAGTTCCAGAAAATCCTTGAAAAAAGTAAAATAACCCGTTAA
>CAZZKY010000047.1:0-6141 GCA_964654765.1 uncultured bacterium
AAAGATACGACTTTTCTGTAAAAAAACCTTTTACTCTTTATTTTGGTGGGCACACGCACAGAGACCAATTTTTGGGATTTTCTTTAGGTGGTTTTAACACTTCTATTAAAAACTACTCGTCTAATGATTTAATTAGTATGAATGAGACGAACCTTATCACCCCTTCGATGTATTATTCTAAGTTACTTGGTAGGAGGGATGTTATCTATTTTAGAGTGGGTTTTCCATGGTACAAAGATGTGCTTGTCACACCGTCAGACACTTTTAATTCTGCGACAAAATTTTCTGGCGATTTTTCTGTAGCTTATTTTAAGGAAAACACTTTTCAATGGCACTATTTGTTTATTATGTCGTATTTTCTTCGTTACTACCACAAGAAGTATTCCACAATACAAAGCCTTTTGAATTACGACTCAACCAGAGCTTTTTCAAGATTTAATGCAAGCTTTTATGGGATTTATTCACCTTTTCAAAATACTTTTATAACATTGGGGCCTATTTTCGAGTCTGAAAGCAATTCTTATTCTCTCTCCGCTGTCTTTTCAGCTCAATATGAGGTTTTGTTAAATTTATACCTTTATTTTGAGTATTTATACGGGTGTAAGTGGGAAATTGAATGGGCCGGTAATTTTGGGAGCAAGTTTTTTGATAATAATGTGAAGGGTCCTATTTTAGGATTAAGATTTAGGAAGGATTTTTTGATTTTCGTTCTGGATTATTCTATTAGCGAAAGGAGTTTTAGTTCTATTTCGATTAAGTTTGATTTTGTCAGGTAATGCGCCACTTTACCTTCCAGGATTTGAAAATTTTTGAGTTTGAGTTTAATAACTTTTGCCATGATGTCGCTTTGCAACTTTTAAAAGATGATAGAATTTTTTTTATTAAATTCAAGAATTCGGAACTCTGTGTTAAGTTTTACTCTTCTTTTCCTGGTTACAGACTGGTTCACATTCCCTGTAGTCATACCAGTGGAACTGAAATTTTGACAGACCTCTTTCCGGCTAAGGTTTTGACAGCTAAAGTATTAAACAGAGACCGTGTTTTTGGTATATGGTTGAAGAATAAAGATCGTGAATTTGCAATAATTTTCGAACTTTTAGGCTCATTGGCTAACCTTTATGTAATAAACGAAGATGGGAAAGTTATCTATGTTGGGAGAAGAGTTAAGGACAATAGGGCTTTAAGACCTGGGGTTGTATATACATTACCTGAGAAGAAGCAACCTAAGGAAGCACCCGGAGGTACGGAAGAACTCGATTTTTTTGAAATTAAGAGCGGATTTGTTTGTAAATCAACGGAGGGTGTATTTTTTGAAATTAAAAAGCCAATTTCAGATTCCCATTGTATTGAATATTTTCCATACACCTATGCTTTGGATATTTATTTCAATGAGGTCTATGGTCCGGAATATAAACCCGATTTTTCACCAAACCAACTTAGGGAAATCATTTCGCATCTGGAGTCAAGTTTTTCTCCTAAGGATACTATCGATAATGATTTTATTTCAATTGGTGATCTTAAGATTCCAGTTAAGAGGGGCACAAGAGTATCTAAACTCATAGGTGAGCTAAGAGCTCGTCTTATTGCTTGTACAAAATCAAAGAAACAAAAGGTGTTTAAATCTTATGAAGTGAAGGGAATTAAGGAGTTTAAGTCCCCTTCAGGGAAAAGGGTACTTGTAGGTCGTTCTGCACAGGCCAATCATAAAATCACCTTCAATTTGGCTAAAAGGGATGACTTAGTTTTTCATGTTTCTGGTTATAAAGGCTCCCATGTTCTTTTAGTTAGCGACGGAACGGCTGTGATTGATGATGATATCAGATTTTGTGCTTCCCTTGCTTTAAAATTTTCAGACGCAGGAAGTGGAAAATGGGAAGTTATGTATGCTCCGGTTAAGTATGTGTTTCGTACAAAAAATATGCCGCCAGGGGCTTTTGTTTTTAAAAGGTATAATACTGTGGTAGTAGAAAAATGAGCAACCTGGATGATTTTTTCCATGAGTTGACAAAGGTTTCAATCCCTTTGGATGAAGAAAAGAAGAAAAACTTTTTAAGGTATTTCGATCTTTTACTTCAATTCAACAGGGCCGTACATCTGACATCAAGACGAAGTCCCCAATTAAGTATTAAGAAAAATATGTATGATGTAGCAATATTGTACAGGTTTTTACCTTCATATGAGTGTTTGATAGACCTGGGTGCAGGGGCAGGTTTTGCAGGAATCGTGACAAAAATTCTAAGGCCGGAGGTAAAAATAATTTTAGTAGAACGTAATTTAAAAAAAGCTTCTTTTTTATCTATAGTATCTAAGGAATTGGGTTTTAGTGGTGTAGAAATTTTATCCCAGGACTGGAATGATATTCTCGCCGATGCTGATGTTGGGATATCGAAGGCGTCTTGTGGTATTGATGAATTAATACTTTTAATGCCTCGGCTTTTAAAACCTAACGGTATTCTGGTGCATTATGCGTCCACCCCCTGCCAGAATGCCGATAAGTTTTACCGGTTTTTTTCCCCCTACTCTAAACGTCGCAATTATTTATGCGTCTTTATCAATAAAATCGAAGAAGGAAATGGTGATGTTCCACGTGGAACATCCTTTTGATAATTTTGATGTGATAACTTATAATTTAATATATGCCTGTACCTAAGATTATTGCCATATCTAACCAGAAGGGAGGTGTTGGAAAGACTACAACTTGTACAAACCTTGGAGCTGCCTTGGGACAGCTTGGAAAAAGGGTTTTAATCGTTGATATGGATCCTCAGGCAAATACCTCCAGTGGTCTAAGGTTTGCCGATGCCGACAGAACTGTATACGATGTATTGATCGGCAAAATCGGCTTAAATGATGCGGTTAGGAAGACAGAAGAAGATAATGTCTGGCTTGTGCCCTCTAATAAGTCTCTTGTGGGTGGTGAGATTGAGTTTCGTGATCTGGAAGGTTGGCATTTTCTCTTACGTAATGTGTTGCGACCAGTTAAAGATTTTGACTATATCTTAATAGATACTCCTCCTTCTCTCGGGACATTAACAATTATGTCTCTGGTGGCTGCACATTCTGTTGTGGTTCCTGTCCAGTGTGAATATTATGCTTTGGAGGGTCTTACTCAGTTAATTAAAACTATAATGCTCGTTAAGAACTCATATAATCCTGAGCTTAAAATAGAAGGTTTGCTGTTGACTATGTACGATAAAAGGCTTAACCTTTCAAAGCAGATCGAGGAAGAAGTGAGAAGGCATTTTGGGAGAAAGGTATTTAACACGGTGATTTATAGAAGCATTAGGCTTGCTGAGGCGCCGAGTTTCGGCCTTTCTATTTGTAAATATGCCCCTGATTCCTTAGGGGCTTTAAATTATATTGAGCTTGCCAAGGAGTTGGTATATGAGGAAAGCCTTAGGTAGGGGAATCGGCGCATTACTGCCAGATGCTGAGCTGGTTGAAAATGTCAGGCTGGTGGAGATTGAGAAGATTTACAAAAATCCTTACCAGCCAAGAGAAGATGTGGAAAAAAACTTGGATGCACTGGTTGAGTCTATCAAAAAGCATGGGGTTCTTGAGCCGATCCTTGTTAAAAAAGATGGAGAAAAATATCAGCTTCTGGCTGGCGAGAGAAGATTTTTGGCTGCAAAAAAGGCTGGTCTTGATAAGATACCTGTTAGAGTTCTCGAAGTAGATGAACCTTCCACTGCGGAAATTGCCCTCGTGGAAAATTTGCTCAGAGAGGATCTCAACCCCCTGGAAGAGGCTGCGGGTATTGAAACATTGATCAGCAAGTTCAATTATACACATGAAAAAGTGGCACAGATTCTCGGAATTGATCGGGCTACAGTTACAAATAAATTGAGATTGCTAAAACTTTCTAATCCCGTTAAACAGTTGCTTAAAAATGGTTTGATAACAGAAGGTCATGCAAAAATGCTTGTTTCTCTTGATGAGCCATTACAAATCAGGCTTGCTAATTTAATTGTTGAAAAGGGCTTAAGTGTAAGGGAACTTGAAAGATATATTCAGAAGGAAAAGAACCCCACACGCAGTAAGAGCGAGGAAAAAACCGTGAAAATGACTTCTGTGAACACCGGTCTTAAAGTTACTTTGAAAATAAGTGCATCGGGTTCTGGTCAAGTTATAGTAAAATTTAAAACAAAGGATGAATTTTTAAAGATTGCCCAAATTCTCGGGCTTAAGCAGGAGAATTAAATAATGCCTTCTTTTCTTTTATTCTCATTGTTTTCTTGGTATTCTTTTTTTAAAGTAAGTCCTTCCTTAGGAAACTATAATGGAGGCTTATTTTTAAATGGTGACCCAGCTCAATTGAGAGTTCTTGAAAAATTTGTCGCCGTGTCTGGTGGGGTGTGGGATGAGTATAGCAAAATTGTTGATTTGTCTGCGATATGGAAAGGTGTAGGTTTTAATTTTGTGTTTTATAATTTTGGGGATTTCAGATATAGCGGTTTAGTCCCTGATGACGAGACAAATCTGCGCTACTCTGCTTTCGCTTATAAGATTGGTTTTGGATATTCCATTGCTTTCGACAGAAACCTTTACTTCGGAATCTCACCACAGTATCAGAGGTTTGAATATTATAACCAATATGCTGAAGGATTTACGATGAATGTTGGCCTCCTTCACCTTGTTAGGAGAGTGGGCCTTCATTACGAAATTTTTCTAAGGGATTTTGGTCTTTCTTCTTCTGAAGGCTATAACTTTCCAGGCACGTTTAATGCCTCTATTGGCTTTAGTCCGCGTCCAAACATCAATTTGAACTATTTATATTCCAAGGAAATTTCCAATGGAAGGGGCGATTTCATTGCAAAAGGCGTAGTCCACAGGTTTGGCGGTGTGTATAGATATAAAGATTTATTGATTCCTTCAATAGCACTATATCTTGGCGATGAATTGAGGCTTTTCAACATTGGCCTTAAGTTCAAGATTTTAAAAAGTGCCTTTGTTTATTACAATCTTACCTATAGGAAATCCGGTTTTTCTCCAATTCACATCTTTACTTTGGGGGTAGAATGAGATGTTTTATCTTGAATTTGAAAGGCCTATTTATGAGATTGAAAAAGAAATTGCTGAGCTAAAAAAGCTCGCTAAGGATAATTTAGATCTATGGAGTGAAGTTAGAGAACTGGAGGAAAAGGCCACGAAGCTAAGAGAAAAAATTTATTCAAATCTTACAAGATATCAGAAGGTACAGATTGCAAGACACCCAGATCGTCCGCATACCTCTGATTACATAAAAATGATATTTTCAGATTTTCTGGAAATTCACGGTGACAGGGCTTTTGGCGACGACCCTTCAATAATAACTGGATTTGCAACAATTGATTCCTTTAGGCTTATGCTTATCGGTCAGGAAAAGGGTAAAACCACTCAAGAAAAAATACACAGGAATTTTGGTATGCCTCATCCTGAAGGTTATAGGAAGGCGATGAGAGTAATGAGACTCGCTGACAAATTCGGTTTACCAATTGTTACGCTTGTTGATACCCCTGGGGCCTATCCGGGTATTGGAGCGGAAGAGAGGGGGCAAGCACAGGCAATTGCTGAAAGTATAAGGACTATGCTCCAGGTTAGTATTCCAATTATTGTTGTGATTATTGGTGAAGGTGGGTCAGGTGGCGCTCTTGCGATTGCTGTTGGGAACCGGGTTCTTGCACTGGAACATTCAATTTACTCTGTAATTTCTCCGGAAGGATGTGCATCTATCCTGTGGAGGGATGCATCCAAAGCTAAGGAAGCTGCTGAGGCGTTAAAACTCACAGCACAGGACCTTTACGAATTTGGTATAGTTGATGAAATTATTCCTGAGCCTCTCGGCGGAGCTCACTGGGACCCTCAACAGACTGCAGAAAATCTGAAAATATCTTTGATTGAAAACTTAAAAAGGTATGAGAACTTTGATAGAGATCAAGTTTTGAATGAAAGGCGTGAAAAGTTTAGAAAATACGGAGTTATTGTTGGCGAATAATGCTGGAACCTCTTTTTTCCAAGGGGATACCCGCTTTGCAGAGTGGACATTCTGAAGGTTGATAAGTTGTCGCCTCAGTTTTGTAGATAGAGATGAGTGGATTTAACTCTTCGGGTGTTTTTGAAGATCTATCAATCATAACAAAGAAACCCGCTATTTGATCTTTG
>CAZZKY010000048.1:0-5507 GCA_964654765.1 uncultured bacterium
AAGATATTTAATCCTGAAGGACTCTAAGACATCAAGGGAGGATACCTTCGCCCACTCTCTATCTATTTCGTCCTTCAGTGCCTGGATTTCATCAAGAATTGACATGGGCCTTTGCTATCTTAGCCAACTCGCTGAAAGCCAACGGATTATTCACTGCTAACTCCGCCAACATCTTCCTGTTTATTACCACATTCGCTTTTCTAAGGCCGGAAATGAGCTTGGAATAGTTTAAACCCTCTTCTCGTGCCGCAGCATTGATTCTAATTATCCAGAGTTTTCTCATATCACGCTTTTTGAGTCTCCGGTGGGCATATGAATACTGCAAAGACCTCAAAACGGCCTCATTGGCTTTCTTAAAAGTGGAATGCTTTTGTCCGTAATAACCCTTAGCTAATTCGCGAATCTTTTTGTGCCTTCTTCTTCTAACAATTCCCGTTTTAACTCTCATAAGCTCCTCCTTAACGTAAGTTTGGAAATTATAATAGAAGATATTCGACCAGTCAAAGTAAAAGCGGCAGGCGGAAAAATTATTCACAACATAAAACATTGACATAACTCAAAAATGCCAATATAATTTTAGACAGGAGGTGTAGCATGAGGTATATCCCCAAAATATTAATTGGTTCAATAGTATTAGTATCTATCTTTCTGGGCTCTTGTAAAAAGCAGGATATCCAGAAAGATGAGACTGCCGCATTCCTTTCATCACTCAACGGTACCGCCACTGATCTCCAAAATACTCAGGCTTTGAATGTTCTTAGCGACTTTCTATCAAAAAATCCACCGATAGAAATTGGAGTCAAAAAAGTTGTAAAATTCAAAGGAAATACCTATAATCTCCCTCTAAAAATTGAAACAAAGGGCTTAAAAGGCGGGATTGAAGACTATTATGGAACATGGGAATGGCAGGACACCGGTTGGGTTCATATTGATCCCAATAATCCACAAGACGGGATTCTTTTCAGATGGATCTATTTTGACGAATCTTCTAATACTCATCAAGCTGAGATTCTGATTGATTCAATAGAACTCTTCATAATAGATTCAGACACATTGCCAAAGAAGCTCCACGTAGCTCTTTATTTAGACGGTACAAAGATAGCTGAGCTCAGCTTCAATGCTCAGTATAATTCAGCAGGGCAAATCACTTATTTATCAGCTATTTTAACCGTCGTAAATGAATTCCAGATTGGCTTGGAAGCTAAAAACCTTCAATACGATCAGGATGGCGAGCTGGTTTCAATCCAACTTCACTTATGGATTATTGATTACAGGAATCATAATTTCAGAAGGGATATTACAGTAACATTAAGAAACGATGAATCTATAAGCTTCCTTTATACCGATTCTGACGATTGGAAACTAACTCTTAATGTCTCTGCACCTACACAAGTAACCGAGAACTTTATTACCTACAATAAGCGCACCGTTTCTGGAGAAATTACCAAGGACAATCGCCACGCAGCGGATATTACCGGTACCATTTGGGAACCAGAGGATGAAAATCACCAGACTCAAATCTACGTGATATTCAGTGACGGAAGCCAAGAACCGCTTTCCAATTATATAACCTTCCTCGGATCGAAATAAAATTTCAAGACACAGAGTAATTCGCGGGGTGTGCAAAAACACACCCCGCTTTTTTTATTTAGTAGCTCTTGAAAACATCGAGGAAATTCCTTCCGGCGAAAGGTACAAAGAGTATGTAAGGGATAACCTCTTCTTTCACATTCAATCTTAACCAAGAAGAAATCTCTCTGTAAATTTTCATCATTTCCTGAATTTGGTCACTCCTTATCTTCTTTGACAACTCCGAGATATCATCCTTCAAATCAACATTTATAATAACTTCGGGAACCCCACTTTTTATTAAGAAGAGATCCCTTGCTAAGCTTCCATAAAATTCTACAATATCCTCTATAACCCCCTCTGAATTGCCACTTTCAACTTCCTGATTAAGAAAGGACTCGCATACGTCTTTAAAAATTTGGGGATCAAACTCAGAAATCGCCTTTAACAAACGGAAACGAAACTCTACAAAGTTGGTTTTAATAAATCTTTTTGCTTTACCTATGGACCCCGAGGTTATTCTGTAAAGAAGAGTAGTAGAAAACTTCAAATCTATAGCTTCAAAATATTCACTGAAATCTCGGAAGGGCAGATAGTCAAACTTTATTTTCCTCGCCCTTGAATGGATCGTTGGCAAAATTCTCTCAGGCCTGTTAACTACAAAAATAATAACAGTCCTGGGATAAGGCTCTTCGAGGGTCTTAAGAAAGGCATTTTGTGCATATTGGTTTAGATTCTCACCATTGGCTACAATAATAAATCTATACCTTCCACTGTAAGGCCTCTCTCTCCATAACTCTCTTTCAACTTCCCTTATCTCTTCTATCTTTATCTGCCGAAAGGGGCTATAAAATGCTCTTAAATCTCCACGCTTTTGAGCTTCAATCCATTTATCTGGATTCATATCGGGCATTAATAAAAACAAGTCTGGATGCTGCAGATGGCTAATTTGAATGCACTGTGGACACCTTTCACAGGGAAACTCGTCGGAGTTTTCACAATTAACAGCTTTGGCGATTTCTAAAGCGGTGGTCAATTTCCCTACGCCTTCCGGGCCGTAAAATTCAAGAAAAATCGAATCTATTTTTTCACCCCTTAAAAGCTCAATGAGAGGTTTAAGCACTTGCTTAACCTTGTGCTGGCCACGGATTTTCCCCAAGTTCAAACTCATCTTACCTCAACATACTCCTTTATCTTTTCCAACTTTTTATCACCAATGCCCTTAATCTCTTTTAGTTCATCAATATTTGCAAACTTCTTACGTTCTCTCCGTTCAAGAATCAGTAATGCTGTTTTAGGACCAATGCCTGGAACTCTCGTTAACTCATCAAAACTGGCTGTGTTAAGATTTAACTTCCTCTTCAATACTTTAACATTTTCCTCACTAACATCTTTTGTAAGTCCTTCAAGGGCTGCATTCTTTAGCGTTGCTAAATCCCCTTCTTCTTTTTTATTCAACAACAAACCACCTGCCAGCATTGAGATTCCTATCAGCAACAATCCGATCCTTTCCTCTTTCGTGAACCACATCAGAAATTAAAGTTAACGTTAATTGCAAAATTTGTATTCGAATTGTACCTCTTGCTGAGATTATCGGTATACTTCCTATATCCAAAACCAATAGTACCTGTAATATCTCTCGTTATAGAGTATGTACCATTAAGGTCAAAGCTCATATTAGTCTGATCCCTTAATTTCGTTTCCTTTCCACCTACAATGCTGGATTGAACACCTCGTGACCAGGTGAAATTACCTCCAAGCTGAAGAGAACTGGCAAGTTTCCACCGCATCCCACCGATGGGAAGTTTGATTACCTTTCCCTGGGAGATGGAGTAGGTCGGATTTAGAGTTAGCCTACTGTCAACGTTCTTCGTCGTTCTCTCACCAAAGCGAAAATCAGTATTCTTTTGCTCATTTCTGGAAAAATTGACACTTAAACCCATCCCGTTTTTAAACAAAAGATTCATGGTTTGAGTTAAACTGGTCGAAAAGGACCTATTATCAGGCAACTTCCCAAAGTCACCAGACTGCTGCTCGCTTCTCTGATAATTAAAGCCAAGGGTCCAGCTGGACGTAAACTTTTGGAAATATTTGCCACCAATTCTCACATTAGAAATAGAAAACCTTGGCCACGTAACGCTTTTTGTGTATCTTTTGCTTAGATATACCCTGTTAATCGTATTATTATATGAACCCCCTACATTAAAGGAAGCCATCATAAGGCGGAAGCCCCAATCAACACTGTATTGTCTTGTAAACGAATTGGTAAACCTCTCCACCTGCCCCCAATCGGTTATAGCGTTTCTATCAATGCCAAAACGAAACCTCCAGTCGGGGCGATTGGACACCATATACAACCCGTAGTTATCCACAATTGTATAATTGAACCTCAGAGGCTGTATACTATTTGAAAAATCTGTTAATTTTTTCTTTAAAGGATTGGGTATCTGCTTTCCTGTAGAATCAACCAAATCTTTAAACAGAACGGCAGACATCTTAGAGAGCAAATTGGAAAAGTTAAAACTCACATTGGCTCCTGCATTGGTACTGCTTGTGATATTAGCCTTTAAAATTGAATCAATGGCTTGGAAACTCCTATCCTTGCTTTCCCTGTAGTTTGCAGCAAAGTTTAAAGTCGGATCCAAAATACCAAACAGGGTAAATCTAAGAGAACCGTTGATCCCTTCACTGTAACTCATCTCCTGCTTTCTCTGTAAATCATTGGTCTTTCCTAAGTCATAGCGCAGATTCAAAAAGGAAAAGGGATTGTACCCTATGGAATGAGATTGGTCAAAGGTCTTGGACGAATCCTTTTGGGTTATATTACTGAAAAGGTCTTTATAAAACGATTTGGCCTCACCAATACTCCCGGAAAAGTTATACTCAGGAAGTGGATTTAAAACCATCTTTCCCCTTCTTATGGTCCAGGGTACAGAGATTCCATGTCTGAAACTCAAACTTCTTGAAAATCCATTCCTGATGTTTCTTGGGGTAATGGAGGTGTCGGAATTTACGAAGCCAGAGATTGAGAAAGGCTCCACAAGATATTTGACCAACAGGTTATTGGAATTACGACTTTTTGAGAAACTAAACGAAGTGCGCCTTATCACTGAGGTACTCCTTTGTTCCATCTGCTGGGTTTTGTTCAGTATGAGATCCGAATATGTACCATAAAGTGGCAAGGAATAGGTGTAATTTTTCGAATGGAGAAGATTAAGCCGCAATCCCCACTTCTGTGGTAAAAGTTGACCAAAATCGGCATTTATACTGTAGAATGTGATTTGGTCGTTGCTTTTTGTTCCTGCACCCTGAAGGGGCTTAAAATTACTTTGCATCTTTGTAAAAGATAAATTAGAACTGAGAAAGTTAGCAAACCTGAAATCAATGTTCAGCTGACCTGCGGTAGCC
This sequence comes from uncultured bacterium, assembly GCA_964654765.1. Lineage (GTDB taxonomy): Bacteria > Hydrothermota > Hydrothermia > UBA1063 > UBA1063 > UBA1063. The sequence goes on from CAZZKY010000048.1 coordinate 4,978, forward strand.
CTATCTCTCCGTGGGTCCCCTGCTCTGAACTCATCGATCCATATTTCTCCACTTATTCTTTCTAAGGACTCATTTATAATACCAAAAGATACACCTTGTATCTGAGTAAAGGATGGATTACCTTTTATAGCAACGTTTCCAATTAAATGCGGGCCAGGAGAAGACGTGGAATCCCTCAAACGTTTCTTTACCTGAGTTAAAGAATCAATCTGAATGACCACCTCTTGCCAATCTGAACTGGTGATACGATATCTGTACTCGTAGTAATTTAAACTATCACCCAATCTCACATAAACCGTAGGATAAGGCATAGAGGTTCCAGGCGCAGGTTTTACAAAAAATCTCACCGTTCTATAATCTATTAAATTTAATGGAGTTGACTTCATCTGAGTTGCATGGGCAAAGTGTTTAGGGCCCAGATTTTCATACCTTATGCCAAGTGAATTCTCCTGTTCAAGCCTCCCGGTAATGAGGTCTCTTTCCAGTTCAATGCCCGGAGGCGAAGTATAGTTGGGATCATCATTATGTCC
>CAZZKY010000049.1:0-2534 GCA_964654765.1 uncultured bacterium
ATTATCCCTTTTGCCATTAAAAGGTTTCCCAAGAAGTTTTATCAGAGATTACTTTCACAATTTTGTATGCAGAATTACCATTACCGAAGGGATTTGAATCTTCAACGGGTTTTAAAAAGGTGCTGTTACTCACTGCTACTTGAATCCTTTCAGGTTCACACCCTGCTAAAGTATTCCAACCCGCTTCTACCGTTTCGACCCACTCTGTTTCGTCCCTTAAGGTGACACAGGGTACCTTGAAGAAAAAGGCTTCCTTTTGAACACCACCGGAATCCGTTAGTATTACCCTTGCGTTCTTTTCCAGAATTAACATGTCTAAGTAAGAGACCGCATCAATTAGCATTATTCCGCTAATGGAAAAGCCTGCTTCTTTTATTCTCTTTCTCGTCCTTGGGTGAACAGGAAAGACCACAGGAAGCCCATTTTTGGCAATACCTTCTAATCCTTTTAGGATACCCTCGAGACGGCCGCTTTCGTCTGTGTTTTCTGCCCTATGCACCGTTGCCAGTGCATAAGACTTAGCTTCTAAGTTAAGACGCTCTAAAATGTTAGATTTTTTCTCGGCGAGACTTAAGTAAAGAAGTACCGCATCGTACATTACATCGCCTACGAGATGTACTCCCTTTTCGATGCCTTCCCTTCTCAAATTCTCCACAGCAGTTTTAGTAGGGCAAAAGAGTAAACTGGAAATGTGGTCTGTTAGTACACGATTGATTTCCTCGGGCATTTTCCTATTGAAGCTCCTTAGCCCGGCCTCCACGTGAGCCACAGGAATATGAAGTTTTACAGCAGCAAGGGCCCCCGCAAGGGTGCTATTGGTATCACCGTAAACCATTACAAGATCTGGTTTTTCTTTAAGGAGGACTTCTTCGGTGCGTTTCAAGATTTCGCCTGTCTGATAGGCGTGAGTTCCAGAGCCAACACCGAGGTGATAGTCTGGATCTTTAAGACCAAGTTCGTCAAAAAAAATCTGAGACATCTCATAGTCGTAGTGTTGTCCAGTGTGAACGAGAACCTCTGTTATTTTATTATCGGGGTTTTCAGCATTGTGTTTTTCAATTGCCTTTAATATGGGAGCGAGTTTTACAAATTGAGGTCTTGCTCCAACAATATTAATAATCTTCATTTTGCCTCCTGAGAGTTTGACTTCGTGAATTTTGAGTTTCGGAATCTGTTGGGCAGTTTATGATCATTTTTACCTTTTTCTTTTCAAAGAATGTTTTTTAACCATCATGTAATCACGGACTTTAATAGCTTGCGACCTTTTTCAATTGCCAATTATTTAGCATCTTTTTGATATACTCAAATTACTTTTAGATTTTGTGGAAATTTTTCCGATAGAGGTCGGTCTGTTGTTAGGGTATTTGAAGGCTAATAGCTATTGGACTTTTAATGGTTTGTTTTATGGTGCAATTATTGAGATCGGGTGATTGAGGGTAAGACCTTTTTATCTGTGTGAAGGATTAAGTTGAATTTTAGTCAATAAGTTGTTTTAAAAAAATTTTGGGGCTTGCCCGAATGGCAAGCCCCAAAAATTGAAGAGTTTGCTTGGTCAAGCTTTCCTACTTCACCATTATCATTCTATGTATTTCTCTATTATTTCCTGACTTCACTTCCACGTAGTAGACGCCGGCTTTTAAGCTTGAAGGTATTCGTATGGATGTTTTGCCCTTATTTACAAGTCCGTCAAAGAGTGTTGCAACTTCTCTTCCCGTGACGTCATAAAGCCTTATGCTGAAGGGGAGCAGAGTGGGTGAGGTAACAACAATGGCGTTTCCAGGCTTTGATATGGTTGGTATGGTGTAGGTTAGGGTGTTGAGGAAGTTGTTAGCGTTATCATCTATTTGAAGGACTATAACGTTGTTAAACCTAATGGTTACCGGTGCCTTGCCCGTTACGGATTTGACGATTACCACAAGAGCTGTAGTATCATCCGTTGAAGTGTTATTGTAAGTTATACTCTCACTTCCACCAACTCCATTGGCATCGGACATAGCTATGTATTGGAGAGAGTTAGCGAAGTTTGTGGGAAGGTTCCTCTTGGAGAATAGATAAAGGGCTATATCAGCGTTGCCGCTTGGAACGTCAACCTGCAGAGTCGGGCTGGTATTTTCAGGGAATACAACATTCTCTACGTAAGCAAATTGACCATCAGCCAATGTAACGTCGAAAGTGCCGGTTCCATTAGCCATAATGTATCCTATGGAAGACTTGGAGCAAATTATCTGGAAGCTGTCCCTTACATCGCCAAAGGAATAAACACCGGGGTAAAGGTCTTGTTCTGCTGTTGACCATATAGTTACAAAATCTATTTTATCCGGACCGAGGGTTGATGCAGTAACAGGATGTTCCAGACCTTCCTTTGGTGAGGTTGGGGCATCGTCAAAGATCTTAAGGTCAAGGTCTATTGAATCGCCGCTGGCGCCGTATCTTGAATTCTTTATCGCTACAAGTGTCCACTGGTAAGGAACGGTCTTTATCCTGAAGGCCCTTACATTTGGTATATATCCAGACCCTATGGTGTACATATGGGG
>CAZZKY010000050.1:0-6413 GCA_964654765.1 uncultured bacterium
CCTCGTACATAAATCTATCATGGTCAAGAAAGGGAACATATTCCCGCAACTTTTTAATTAGCTTTTTAGAGGTACTGGAAGCCATTTCTATTCCGAGAATCTCAATAGCCTGTGCGCCCATTATGTATTCTATTGCTAATACTTTCCTGGTATTTGAGTAAATTTCCTTTAGTTTTAAAGCTGAGTTCATAGCCATTGAGACAAAATCCTCCTGATTTCCTGATGTGGGGATGGAGTCCAAGGTGGCAGGGTGTCCAAGGATTTTGTTCATTGATACGAGACTTGCTTGAGTTACCTGATGCATCATAAAACCAGAGAACAATCCACTTTCTTTGACAAGGAAGGCAGGTAATCCGCTTAACTCTGGAGTTATAAGACGGAAACTTCTTCTTTCGGAAATATTTCCAAGTATTGAAAGACCGATGCTGAGAAAGTCTGCAACTATCCCTGGATGTTGTCCATGAAAGTTGCCGTTGGAAATTATGTCCCCGTTTTCAAAAATAACAGGGTTGTCTGTGACAGAGTTGATCTCAATGTTCATTACTTTCTCTGAAAAATCAAGAATATCCCATACTGCTCCGTGAACTTGCGGAGTACACCTTAAAGAATAGGCATCCTGAACCCTTTTCTTCTCCCTTTGAATTAGCTTTGAATCTTTAACAAAAGTTTGCAGGTTATTCAGAGTTGTTTTTATTCCCGGATGGGGTCTTATGTCTCCAATTCTCAAATCCAGCTCCTCCGCAACACCTTTTAAGGCTTCGAAGGTCATTCCAGCGATAAGGTCTGCATTGTAAGTGAGTATGAGGGAGTAATGAAGAATTAAGGATATAATGGCTGATGTTGCTTGAGTGCCATTTATGAGGGCAAGTCCTTCCTTGGATTTAAGAGTTAATGGCTTTAAACCCTTTTCGTTAAGAATTTTTGAAGTTTCTACTTTTTCCCCTTTTTCTAAGCAGTAGCCCTCCCCTATTAAGGCGAGGGCGATGTGAGAGAGTGGTGCAAGGTCACCTGAAGCCCCCACTGACCCTCTTGATGGCACAAAGGGAATTACGTCGTTGTTTAAAAATTCTAAAAGCTTTTCAACCACTTCAACCCTTACACCGGAGTGGCCTGTAGCAAGGGTATTTGCTCTCAGAAGCATGCATGCCCTTACAAATTCCTCGGAAAGGGGCTCTCCGACTCCTACTGCATGAGATCGAATTATATTTCTCTGGAGTTCGTCAATATCTTTACTCTCAATTCTGACCTCTGACAGCTTACCAACTCCGGTGTTTATTCCGTAGTAGGGTTTTCCGCTCTTCAACATTTCATCCACTATCTTTCTACCAGCTTTTATTTTCTCGATAGCAGAGTCTGAGAGTTTAACCTTTTCTTTTTTTACTGCAACTTGATAAACCTTTTCAAGATCAAGATGGTGTCCATCAATTTCTATCATGCTTTTACTCCTTTAAAAGGTTTTTTAAAGTTGAAATTGCCTCCTCTGGGGTTGAGACGGTAATTAAATTTACACCAGGTATATTGGGTATCCCGTACCCCAGTATTATCTTTCCGATTTTTGCTGCTGTTGCAATTTCTATAAGGGTCCCCGCTGATAAGGACACTGCAACTATAGCATCGGAAGAATTAACTAATATAATGTTTCTTGCCTCACCCATTCCAGTTGGTATTGCAATATCTACATATTTGTTGGCAAATTTTTTATGGGGTTCTGGAAGAATACCGACCGTAATTCCACCTGCTTCTTTTGCACCTTTAGAAGCGGATTCCATAATACCACCCTTACCTCCGGTAAGGACAATCCATTTCTCCTTTGCAATAAGTTTACCCAACTCTTCTGCGAATATTTTGGCATCTTCCGAGGGGTCCGAAGGTCCAATTATCCCAATTAGCTTGCGCATTTTGAAATTTTATAATAATAGTTTTGTAGAGGCAAAAATACCTTTGCCTTTACGCCATTTGTAAATTATCATTTAACAGATGAAAGAACGCAATTTTTACGTTGCTTTGCTGATTTCAGCTCTTGTGCTTGTTCTCTCTTTTTTATTGAATCTGAGGTTTCTAAAAAGTAGTGTGGATCATGTGGTTTTTGAAGATGTAAAGACCTTAAAAAGTGTTCTTGTCAGTTCTCTTCACACCGCAATCAAAACCCAGAAAGAACAAGAATTTTATGTGGTGAAAAATCTTCTAAAGGCTGAGGAGTGGCTTTCCGAGCATCCAGTGTTTAATTATCAGAATTTAAGGTGGCTGAAAGAGGTAACTGAAATTTCTGGTATATTGTTATTCGATTTGGATCTAAAACCCGTAGGGATGTTCCCTCCTGATGCTAAGATTGATTCCATTCTTGCTGGTTTTGAACACGATGCCCTTAATCAACAGGGTATATATCCATACGAGAACGATTATTCCATCAATCTTGCTTCGAGGATTGGGAACAAAATTGCAGTCCTTTACGTTGTTAGAAGTGATATAATGAATCGCCGATTGACTGCTGGTACAGGTGAACTTCTAAATTCTCTCGAGAGAGATAGGAAAATTGCTTATCTTGCACTTCAGGACACACAGGGTATCTGGTTTGGCGTTAAAGTTCCTGAGGATTTAAGCGATCTTGATGAGGATCCCCCTTTAAAAAAGGTTTTTGAAGGGAAAAAATCCTATTCAAGGGTGGTAGAGGTTTCAGGGGAAGAGGTTCTTGAAATTTCCATGCCTTTTGAATTACTGGGGGTTTATAGAGGTATAATGAGGCTTGGAATATCCAGAACTTACTACACTTCGGCTTATAGGGGTTTTGTGAGAAATCTTTTACTACTTCACCTCTTGCTCTTTGTTCTCGTTGCCATTGCTCTTTCTCTTATATATTCAAGGAAACGCTTACAGCTTAAGCTTTCAAGTTTTGACACGCTCCTAAGCAATGTTCCCCTTGGCATAGCAATTTTCGATAGAGATGACACTCTTATTTTTGCCAATGAGGAGTTTTACAAAATTCTGAGGATATCCAAGGGTAAAGCAAAGGAGATAAAGTTAAATGAAATTTTGCCAGATTTACCCGTACTGGAAGTCTATGTCAAAAGGGATACCCTTAAAAAGCTTCGATACACAGCAGTTCCTGTTTTCTCCGCTAAGGACAGGAGAAGCGCTACATTACTGATTGTAGAGAGCACGGTAATGGAGGATAAGATCGAAAGGGCGGAAAGGATTGAATTGCTTGGAGAAATGTCTGCACAGGTTGCACATGAGATAAAAAATCCTCTCAATTCAATAAGCATGATTATTCAAAGGCTTAATTCTGAGTTTCTAATCCATCCCGAAATGGAGTCAAAGGAGCTTCTCTCTATTTTGATGAGGGAGACGGAGAAAATTAAAGAAATTGTGAATCGTTTCGTGTCTATCATGGCACCTCTTAAAATAAATTGGGAGTGCGTTGACCTCTGTGAAATGGTTGATGAACTTCTCGCTGAGTTTCTTGCTGAATTCAGGGCTCGGGAAATTGATTTCAGGACAGTTTATAAGGCTTGTCCAAGAATTCTTATTGATAGATTTCGTTTTAAGGAGGTTTTGAGGAACCTAATTAGAAATTCTATAGAGGCAATATCTCAGCGAGGCGAGATTAAGGTCGCCATTGTTTCAAAAGCGGAGTTTGTTGATGTAATCATTGGAGATAACGGAGTGGGTATGGGCAGGGAAGAGTTGATGAAGGCAGGAAATCCTTTCTATACAACCAAGGCTAAGGGTTCGGGGTTTGGTTTATTTTTTGTAAGGAAGGTAGTGGAAGCCCACGGTGGAGAATTGATAATTAAAAGTGTTAAAAACCGTGGAACGGTTGTGGTTCTGAGAATTCCATATGGTAAAGATCGCCGTTGTTGAAGACGATAAGAGTGAGAGGTGGATTTTATCAGATTTCTTAAGGAAAAAGGGGTATACTGTTTTTGATTTTGAGTGGGGAGAAGAAGCTTTTAAGTTTTTCGAAAAAAATCCGGTAGAAGTGGTGATTTCCGATTTAAGGCTTCCTGGCTTAAGTGGTGTTGAGTTATTGGAAAAGGTTAAGGCTTTAAGACCTCAAACGGAGTTTATTATTGTTACCGCTTATGGTGATGTGAATAGCGCAGTTGAAGCGATGAAAAAGGGTGCTTATGACTACCTTTTAAAACCCTTAAATCTGGAGGAGTTATTATTGAAATTGAAGCGCATAGAGGAGAAGTTTTTACTGGTTCGGAAATTGGAGGAAATTGAAAGCGAGATCAGATATTCTAAGGGGACTATAATTGCAGAATCCAGACAAATGAAAGAAATTGTTAAAATGGCAAAAGAGGTTGCACCTACCAATACCTCTGTATTAATTACTGGCGAAAGTGGAACGGGTAAAGAGGTCCTTGCAAGATTTATCCATGAGCATTCTGGAAGAGTGGGCGCTTTTTTACCCCTTTCCTGCGCTGCAATACCAGAAACATTGTTGGAAGCTGAATTGTTTGGATACGAGAAGGGGGCTTTTACTGGTGCTACAATTGATAAACCGGGGAAGATAGAGCTTGCTGATGGTGGTACCCTCTTTTTAGACGAGATTGGTGAATTGTCTCCACCTTTACAGGCGAAGTTACTCCGGGTTTTAGAGGATAAAGAGGTTACAAGGCTGGGTTCTACAAAAACCAAGAGGGTTAATGTTAGATATTTGTTTGCAACAAATAGAGACCTCGAAAAAATGGTAAAAGAGGGAACTTTCAGGGAGGATCTGTTTTACAGGATTAACGTATTTCACATCAAAATTCCGCCTTTAAGGGAAAGAATTGAGGATATAATCCCTCTTGCCCATTATTTTCTTAAAAAGTTCAGCAAAGAATTGAATAAATCTATCAGAGGATTTACGGAAGATGCACAATCGGCACTTTTACTTTATAAGTGGCCTGGAAATGTGAGAGAGCTACAGAATGTCATTGAGAGGGCCTGTGTCTTATGTAAGGGAGAGTTAATAACAAAAGACCTTCTCTTTTTACAGGAATTGGGTGGTGCAGTTTCTATGAAACTAAAGGATGTGGAAAAAGAACATATTCGAAAGGTCCTTCAGCTTGTAGATTGGAATATCTCTAAAGCTTCTGAAATTTTGGGTATCCACAGGAACACATTGAGGTTGAAAATCAAAGAATACGGTCTTGAAGAACAGAACTAAGTTCTTTCACGTTTAAAAGCTCTGCGCTTAAAACTATTTCTTCACCAAATATTGTACTGTTTATTTCGCGAAATTTTTCAAGTTCCTTTTCATTTCTGAAAAATGGAGGGTAGGAATGGCATCCGAAAAAAGAAAACTGGAAAAGGAAAGGAGGTTTAATGAGAAAGGTGGCAAGAAATGGGTACTTTAAAAGTCTTACTTCTGCTTCCTTTAAAAGAATAAAATCTACTCTTTTAATCTTATAAGTTCCAATTTTTTGAGGCTCCACTGTTGCTTCCAAGTTTCCGACCCTAAAAATCACCTTGCCGTTAACAAATTTTAAACTGTTTTCTGAAAGTAGGTATGTCAAGTTTAAGAGCGAATATTGGGCAAAAACCAAGCTGATGACACAACCTACGACTAAAATTAACATATCCTTTGTTTTCATTGCGTAAACAATTTGAGCAATAGCAAATGTAAGAATGCTCAAGGAAAGAATGAGCCTGAATAAGAATTTTGCTTTATTTCTCAATTTCTACCTTGGCACCTTTTTTAATTTTGCCACCCTTTAAAACCCTCGCAAAAATGCCCTCTATAGGCATTATGCATTTTCCGGTCTTGTAGAAAATTGCACATTTTGTATGACATTTTTTACCTTTATGAGTTACTTCCAAAATTACTTCGTCAATTATGATTTTATCTCCGATTTGGATCTTGCTCAAGTTTATCCCCTCAACGAGAATGTTTTCACCAAAAGCTCCTGGTGGCACTTCCAAACCTGATTTTTCAACACTTTCCTTAGCGAGAAGGCTTACCTGCCTTTCACCACCTGCATGAGCGTCGCCTTCTACTCCAAAATTCTCGACTAAGTTTATTTCAGGAACTTCTTTTTTAGGTATACCCTTTTTATCGGCAATACAACAGGCAAAAACCCTGCCTTCCATAGTTCCTCCTTTTATAGTGTTAAGATACCTATGAATGCGCCAAGAGAAAGAAAGGGGCCGAAGGGTATTTCGTCCCTTATTTTGGTAGGGAAAAAAATGTGTCCAAGGAGTCCAAAAATAGAACCGAGAAGCATTGAAAAATATGCACCTTTGAATCCTGTGAAGGAGCTTATTAACATAATGAGGAGTATGTCTCCTTCTCCCATGGCTTCCCTTTTGAGTATTTTGGAAAAGGTGACTCTTAAAATCCAGAATAAAAAACCTGAAATAACCGTTGTCAAAAAAACATTTAAAAAAGGGATATCCTTTAGGAGTAGGGTAGATACAAGTCC
>CAZZKY010000051.1:0-18053 GCA_964654765.1 uncultured bacterium
ACTAAACCTCCTTCGAAAATCTCTACAAATTTTATTATAACCTTTTAATCGCGTTTTCTCCTAAAATCGGAAGTTTTTAAGTTTCTTGAATTTTTCCAATCTCCCTTAAACTATTTTAATAGCTATCAGTTTCCACAATATAATGTTTTTGCGATGGGGCTTACAAGCCTGTTTACCGACATTTCCAGCGAAATGATCTATCCACTGCTTCCGCTCCTCCTTTTGTCAGACATCGGCGTTGGCGCCCTTTCGCTTTAGTAATAGAATCTGATACAGAGGCAACCGTAAATATGATCAAAACTTTGTCAGGTCAAATTTCTGACAGAATAAAAAACAGAATACTCGCAAATATTTCAGCAAACTACTTCCCTAAAATAACCTCTTCTTCACTTTCTATTTTGCAGCCTTCGACACCCAGAAACGAGTGAGGAAGGCATTAAAGTTATCAAATCACTATTACTGCAACCTTTTTAACGGAAGCGGGGGTTCTCATTGCATTAACTCATACACTAACGTAGTTTAACAATTTTTTCCGTATACGAAGAGCCGTCGACTTCCAGACGACACAAGTAAATCCCAGGACGAACCTTATCACCATTTTCAGTCCTACCATCCCACATAGTCATGTATTCTCCTGACCTCTTTTTCGAATCAACCAATGTTTTGATTAACCGTCCATTTGTATCGTAAACTCTCAAGCTTACATGAACAGCTTCCCCATCTGCGCCCTGAATTTTGTATTGTAGTTCTGCATATTCTACAAATGGATTTCTGCTTCCTTGGAAAAGTACAACGGATGGTTTCAATTTTCCACCTTCTGCAACCCCCGTCTCAACAGGTAGCTTAACGAGATAGACATCGCCATACAACGCACCAAAATTGTATGTGGTTCCCGTAACAATATACCCACCATCAAGGGTCTGGCTAATGCATGTACCAAAGTCGTCTTCATGTCCTCCAAGAGTGCCCGACCACATTATATTGCCATTTTCATCCGTTTTTACAATGTAAGCATCCCAACATCCTGCACCATCAGAATAAGTTGATCCTGTTATTATGTACCCACCATCCGAAGTTTGCTGTACATACTTACCGTGATCATCCGCAGTTCCACCAAAGGTTTTAGTCCATAATGTATCACCACTTGCGTTTGTCTTTATAAGATAGACATCATAGCCGCCCGCACCAAAAGAATTTGTAGAGCCCACAATGATGTAACCTCCATCAGAGGTCTCTTTCACGCACCACCCCTGATCAACACCTGCTCCTCCGAAAGTCTTAGTCCACAAAGTATCACCATCCGAATCCGTCTTCAGAAGATAGATATCGTAATCACCTGCGCCAAAAGAGGTAGTTGATCCAACGGCTATATATCCACCGTCCGATGTCTCTATCACAGACCAGCAATCCTCGTCATATTCTCCACCATAAGTTTTTTCCCAAATCACATTCCCATCTGCATCCGTCTTTATAAGGTAAAAATCCCACCAGCCGCCTGAACCTAAGAAATACATTGACCCTCCTAAAATATAGCCACCGTCAGAGGTTTGCTGAACAGAATGAGCATGCTCGTCATAAGGAAGACCATACGTCCGAGTCCATATAGTGTCACCAAAACCATTTAACTTTATAAGATATGCGTTATAACCTCCACTTCCAAAGGATTCCGTTGAACCTGCAATAATATATCCGCCATCATGGGTCTGTTTAACGGCCCATCCATCCTCGTTATAAGAGCCACCAAATGTTTTAGCCCACATCAAATTGCCATCATCAAATGTTTTTACAACGAAGATATCAAACTTATTAGCGCCGAAGGGCTTTGTTCGCCCCGCTATAACGTACCCACCGTCGGAGGTTTGCTGTACTGAATGGCCTTCATCAAAGCCACTAAAACTCCACTTCAATGTCCACAATGTATCTCCACCACGACCAATCTTGACCAAGCAGAAGTCACCGTTTTCTGCAGAACTTGAATGTGTTGTCCCTGCAAGGATGTAACCCGTATCAGAAGTCTGCCTTACCGACCAACCATCGTCATCAAAACATCCACCGTAAACATTCTCCCAACACACATTACCAAATTCATCGGTCTTTACTAAATACATATTCCACCAGTTATCTGGATCATACTTGGACCCCCCTATAACGTAGCCCCCATCGGCCGTTCGCCGGACAGAATGGCCATGTTCATCGTATGGCCCACCATAAGTTTTCGTCCATAAGGTATCACCGCTGGCATTTGTCTTTATAAGATAAATATCATAACCACCATATCCAAAAGAGTTTGTAGCCCCTACGACAATATACCCTCCATCTGGCGTCTGCTGAACAGACCAACCATCTTCTGCATTGGAACCGCCAATGGCCCTTGACCATTCTAAAACTCCAAGATCATTGGTCTTCAAAAGAAAGACATCTTTATCCCCTCCACTTCCTGATGCTGTATAACCTGCAATAACATATCCACCATCAGCGGTTTGCTGAACAGACCAGCCTTCATCCCACCCCTCTCCACCAAAAGTTCCTGTCCATGATACGTTACCATAAGCATCCGTCTTGATAAGGTAGACATCAAAACCTCCTGATCCGAAAGAGGACGTAGAACCTGTAATTATGTATCCTCCATCAGAGGTCTGTTGAACAGAATGGCCATGATCGTCAGCAGTTCCTCCAAAGGTTTTTTGCCATGTCATGTAACCATTAGCGTCGGTTTTAATGAGAAGAACATCAAAGCCTCCTGCACCATAAGAATTGGTCGCTCCGGTAATGATGAAACCACCATCAGAAGTTTGTTGAACGGACCAGCCGTAATCACAGCCATCGCCACCATATATGTTTGCCCATGAAAATTCACCATTGTATTCTGTTCTTACTATAAGGACATCCTTATTGTCGGTAAGTGAAGAATATGTTTCTCCTACGGCGATATATCCCCCATCTGATGTTTCTTGAACAGACCAGCACTTGTCATCGTTACTTCTTGAGAATGTCTTTGACCATGTATAGGGTAACTGAGCGAAAAGATTAACAGTTGAAATTAAAAAAAAGACAAGTGATAGGCTGGCCATTAATGGCCTGTTAACAACTTCCCGTTTTTTTCTTATCTTTGAGTTCCCCATGACATACTCCTTGTTTATTACTCTTCCACACCCCCGCTCCCGTTTTCATTTCCCCTCTTTCGTACAGCAACTCCCATTCCCTCAAGCCCGGAATGGAGGGCATACCCTTTTATGGGCACCTCCTTTGGGAGGATACTTTTGTTACTCCTTAGATCCTCGCCTCTTTTAGTTTATTTTTAAAATAGTCACTTTGCTATTTTGTTTGACATTAAGCAGAATTCTTTGTTAAGCAGGATGGGGAACATTCAACAGGTTTTCTCACAGGAATGCCATAGAAAAAAAACTTTTTATAGTTAGATTTTTGAAAATTGGGCTTAAGAGTCCTAAATTGTTGATTCACAATATCTCCATTTTCATTGAAATCACAAAGATATACTATGGTTTTCTTAACGTTTTGTCAACTCAGGGACCTTCATAATAAGCGTTCACTTAAATAATCATTTCGGAGATTATCCATGCCTTTAACTATTATCCCTCTATCCACTCATAAAAAGTACAAAGTGAGCTTTTAGAGAACTAAATCTTTTATGTTATTGGATAACACGAAGATAAAGCTCATTTTTATGCGCATCCTTTGAAAATTATAGTTCTCGCTACCGACCTAAAATAAGCGAGACTTACTTCTTATTTCCGCAAGCCTGAGTATATAATATTAAAATGCGAAAAAATAAGCGACTTAGCAAAAATGTTTTTGCGATGGGGCTTACAAGCCTATTTACCGACATTTCCAGTGAAATGATCTATCCACTGCTTCCACTCTTCCTTTCTCAGGTTATAGGCGCAGGTGCCACTGCCCTTGGCACTATAGAAGGAATTGCAGAGGCCACAGCAAGCCTTCTCAAAACTGTCTCAGGTTACATTTCTGACAAAATAAAGAAAAGAAAACCTCTCGTTATTATAGGTTATGGACTTTCAGCGATCGCAAAGCCAACCATAGGATTTGCAACCAGATGGTTTCACGTCCTCTTTGCGAGGTTTGCCGATAGAGTGGGTAAAGGCATAAGAACATCACCAAGAGACGCCCTTATAGCAGACTCATCAGACCCAGGGGATAGAGGAAGGAGTTTTGGATTCCACAGGTCAATGGATACCCTTGGAGCCGTCATTGGTCCTCTTCTGGCATCCGGCCTCCTGGTACTTTTTACTAAATACCTGACTTGGGACAACGCAAAAAGCTTAAGGATGATATTCTTACTTTCCCTTATTCCTGCTGCTATTGCTGTGATAATATTGATCGCAATGGTGCAAGAAGTTAAATCTTCATCGCAAGGGGAGAAAAAGACGAGTTTTTCCCTCAACATTAAGGGCTTATCGAAGGAGTTTAAAATTCTTTTATTAATTATGGCAGTGTTTTCCTTAGGCAATTCTTCTGACACTTTTCTGATTTTAAGAAGTGCCAATATTGGATTCCCTCAGGAGAGGATACCCCTTCTTTACACCCTCTTTAACATTCTGTATGCAGGCTTATCAACACCGATGGGAGCTCTTTCGGATAAAATAGGGAGAGTAAAGACCATCATGGCCGGCTTTTTGCTTTATTCTCTTATTTACGTAGGATTTGCAAGCATCTCATCTTCCCAAATGAATTTACTATGGCTGCTCTTTGGTCTTTATGGAGTTTACTACGCCCTTACAGAGGGGGTTTTAAGAGCCTTTGTTGCAGACCTCTCAAAGAGGGAAACCAGGGGCTTTGCTTACGGAGTCTATCATACCTTAGTAGGAATCAGCCTCTTTCCCGCAAGCTTAATTGCGGGAATTCTATGGGATAAAATCTCTCCACGTGCGCCCTTCTATTTTGGAGGCTTTATGGCTATGCTATCCTTTGTACTTTTTGCAATCTTTTTTGGAAAATTAAACTATGAAAAAGAGAATACTGTCAGGCAATAGACCAACAGGGAAACTCCATATAGGACACCTTTTTGGTGTCCTTGAAAATTGGAGAAGATTACAAGACGAGTATGAATGCTTTTACGAGATAGCCGATTGGCACGTACTGACAACAAAACCCGATACTTCCGACCTTCAAGATAACATCATTGAGATGGCAATTGACTGGCTCACCGTTGGTATAGATCCCCAAAAATCGGTCCTCTTCGTCCAATCTGCGGTCAAGGAACATGCAGAACTTCACCTTTTACTCTCAATGCTTATTACCATCTCGAGACTTCTCAGAAACCCCACTTTAAAGGAATACCTTCAAAACATCGAAGCCTCCCAAATCGCTTCAAAGAAGAGAGCCTTCGACGATTTTGCCGAAGCGGTGGTTAGCAAGTTCCTGCAAGAAAGTCAAAACATCACAACCCAGACTGAAGAGGATAGAATTGCCCTCTTAAAGAGCAAACTAAAAGACAGCTTCCTCGATGAACTTACTCATCATGGTATCGTGGATTCTGATGAGGAGTTAACTTATGGGAACCTGATATCTTACGGCCATCTTGGTTATCCTGTATTGCAGGCTGCCGACATTCTCATCTACAGGGCTCATTACGTTCCCATTGGTCAGGACCAGTTGCCCCACCTTGAAATAACAAGAGAACTGGCAAGGAAGTTCAATTCCACTTACGGGGAGGTATTTCCCGTTCCCGAACCCCTCCTGGCTGAGTTTCCCAAAATCCTCGGTACGGATGGAAGAAAGATGTCAAAATCCTACAACAACACAATTCTTATATCAGAAGATCCTGAAACCCTGAAGAAAAAGATTATGTCTTCTTACACAGACCCCGCAAAAATAAGGAAAAACGACCCAGGACATCCCGAAAACTGCCCAATTTTCTTAATGCAAAAGGCTTTTAACAAAGAGGAAGTTCCAGAAATTGAAGCAAATTGCAGGAGCGGAACCCTTGGCTGTGTAGAGTGCAAAAAGAAGCTTTACGAAAAAGCCAATCAGTTCCTGGAACCACTAAGAGAAAAAAGGAAAGAATATGAAAAAGACAAAAACACCGTTATCGACATTTTGAGAGAAGGCTCACAGAGAGCGAGGGAAGAGGTGCAAAAGACAATGGAAATCGTAAGAGAAAAAATGAAGCTCTGGCAATAAATTATGTTTACAGGCATTATCGAAGAAGTTGGTGAAGTGAAGAAGATATACAGGATTTCCAACGGAACGAGAGTTCAAATAAGCTCCAGCCTGAAAATTAATAATGGAGATTCCATCTCAGTGGACGGTGTTTGCTTAACCGCCGAAGACGTCGGAAAGAACGTGTTTACTGTCTTCATGAGTTCAGAAACCCTTTCCAGGTCCCATTTCGGAAAGAACCTAAGGGAAGGTCTGAAAGTAAACTTAGAAAGATCACTTACCCCATCTTCCTTTATGGGGGGCCACATTGTGCTCGGGCATGTGGATTGTACTGGAGAAATCTACTCAAAAGAGATAAGTTCTGAAAGCGGATTGTTCATTTTTAGGGTCCACGACCCCTCATATATGAAGTACCTCGTGGAAAAAGGTTCTATTGCAGTGAACGGAATTTCCCTCACATGCTTTGACGTTAAAGAAAAGACTTTTAAAGTGGCGGTAATTCCCTATACCCTTACTCATACAACCCTTGGTATCCTAAAAGAGGGGGACCTCGTCAATCTGGAGTTTGACATTATAGCCAAATATACTGAAAAATTATTAAGGGGCAGAAGTCAATGGTAGAACACGATGTTATAAAATCATACGCCAAAATCAATTTGGGCCTATGGATTACCGAAAAAAGGAGTGATGGGTATCACAACATCGTAACCGTCTTCCACAAAATAGGGCTTTATGATACCATTACAATTTATCCTTCCGAAACCTTTGAAATTGTTTGCTTCGGCAGGGCCTCCGTCACGAAGGACAACATACTCTACAAAGTAAAAGATGCTATAGAGAAGCAATTTGAAATCCCTATAAACTACAAAATTGAGATAAAGAAAAACATACCCGTCGGTTCGGGACTTGGCGGAGCCAGCTCAAATGCGGCATACTTTTTAAAATACTTAAATGAAAAAAGAGGGCTTAATCTTTCTCAAGAGGAGATGATAAAAATTGGAGAAAAAATTGGTTCTGATGTCCCTTTTTTCTTGCTAAAAGAAAATGCAGCAATAGCGACAGGGAAAGGAGAAATACTTGAGCCCTTCTATTCAGCTTTTAATTACCCCCTTATTTTGGGCTTTCCAGATTGCCAGATTTTGACCAGCTGGGCCTATGCTGAGTTTGACCGCAAGGGAACATTCTACAAGTTTTCAGAAGCTTATAAAAAAGCATCCAAAATTGCGGAAGCATTACAAGAAAACAACCTTGACGGATTGATGGAAATAGAGAACAGCTTTGAACCCGTTGTAACTGCATCCTACCCACAGATTCAGGAAATTATGGACATACTGAGTTCCCTCGGAGCTAAAATAATATCAATGAGTGGTTCAGGTAGTGCTGTTTACGGAATCTTTGAAAGAATGGTTCTTATCGAAAATTTCGGAGAAGCACTAATCCCTACCGCCTTTCTCGAAATGGAGTAGAATTTCTTCACAAATTCGTTTTGATATCCCCTGCTTTGAAATGAGCCATTTTATCGCTCTCTCACCAACCTCCCTCAACAAATCACGCTTTTCTATAAGTTCAACAATCTTTTCCTGCAATTCTTCGGCGTTGTTAAGCAAAAATACTGCATTTCTATCTTTAAGTTCCTCTACTTCATTTTTGATATTACCGTAAAAAGGCCCAACAATGACTGCCTTGCCTGCAGATATCGGTTCTATAATATTGTGCCCACCATAAGGGGCAAAGGTACCACCCATAATCACAAGGTCTGCAACGTTGTAAAAGCTCCTTAATTTCCCGAGTACATCTATAATTATTACACTCTTTGACACAGAAGCGCCGTCACTCCACTTTGAAAAACTAATATTCAGAGAAGAGAGTTGAGACGCAATGGTTTCAACTCTATTTAAATGCCTGGGGGCGACAAAAAACTTAACAATCCTGGAGATGCTTAAAACCTTTTGAATTACTTGAACAGCATGCCTCTCTTCCTTTTCTCTCAAACTGCCAAAGAGAATCACAAAATCGCCGTCCCCAATTCCGAGATCTTTCCTTTTAAAGCCTTCTAAACTGGTATCTAAGGAATCAACTTTTATATTACCGGTGACTTCAACCTGTTCTTTTCTTGCTCCGAGTTTGACAAACCTTTCCTTATCTTCCTCAGTCTGCGCGTAAATTTTCACAAAGGATTTCAAAAGTTTTTTATAAGTTCCCTTTATCAAACGGGACTTCCTGAAGTTTCGCTCAGAAATCCTACCATTCACAAGAAAGGCCGTAATCCCATTCTTTCCAATTAACCTAAGCAAATTAGGCCACAATTCCGTTTCTAAGTTGACAAAGACCTTGGGCCTTGTCCTCTCAATTATTTTCTTTAAATGAAAATAGGAATCAAAGGGAAAACGCAGAACTTTAACTTTCCCTTCCCACAATTCCCGCGCTTTACTGAATCCTGAAGATGTAAATACTGTCATCAAAACCCTTAACTTCCTCATTATGAAACAATCTACCAAGGGTTTTGCTGCCATTACCTCTCCAAGGGAAGAGCAGTGTAACCAGATATCCACATCATCCTTTGGAATCTCATCAACCTTAAGAGGCGAGAATAAACGCTGAGGCAAATAAAAAATTAGCTGATATAACGGTGAGATGTCCATTAAATTTTTCTTTCCCTTGAATCGGGAATTCCCAGTTTATTTCTCAACTTGGTCACCATTCTCCTCGAAATCTTAATGCCCGCAGATCTGAGAAGGTTTGCAATTTCCTCATCAGTATAAGGCTTCTTCTTGTCTTCCGACTCTATAATCTTTTGAAGTCTATCCTCTAAATCTTCTTTTGAGATTGAGGAATTATCACCTTTGCCAAAGGGTCTGTGGAAAAAGAACTTAAGGGAATAAATACCACGGGGGGTATCCGCATATTTGTTCTTTAACAACCGATTTAAAGTAGATATAGGCATTTCAAGCTTCTTGCTGGCTTCCACTTGAGTAATGGGCTTGAGTCTATTGGTCTTCCCCGTTAAAAAGTCTTCTTGATATTCAAGAATAAGTTCTCCAACTTTCCTTAAAAAGTTCTTCCGTTTCAGAATGTTCTCTAAAAGCCTCTCAATCCTTTTGTATTTCTCCTCGAGATATTTTTTTGTCTTTTCGTCTTGAGATGATTCTTGAAGGAGAAGGAGATAATCCTTTGAAACGTGAATCTGTGGGTAGAAACTCTCATTAACGAACAAAGTTAACTTTCCCTCGACATACTTGTAAATCAGTTCTGGTATCACATAGCGCGTACGCTCTATTTCTTCCTGGAAGAAAGGATAAGGTATTAGTTTTCTTCTGAATTCTTCATTATTTTTCAGAAAATCCCTCACTTCTTGAGGAGAAATTAAGTAACCTTTATCGTGGGCTTGAAGTAGGACAAATTCATCAAAATTCCGGCTACCACACCCAAACGGTTCAAATTCTATAATAGTCCTTCTTACTCTCTCGAAATCCTCAAGAGCTACTCCCAGCTCCTTCGATAGAACCTCCGGCTCTGTATCGAGATAACCGAAAGCGTCCAAATGTTCAAGAATTGCAATGGCAATCTTTTTTTCATATCTATCATCAAAGTAAGAGTCTATTTGAATCTCCAACTTTTCCCAAGCACTGGCCTCCTGCGCCTGTATCAACTCATCCCGGCGTACCTTCAAATCTCCTTCCTCATCCTCTCCATGCCACTCCACGTTTTCCTCAAGTATTTCAGCCAATTTTGATAAATCTTCATATTTGGATGCCAAGATTTTATAATCACTATATTTATCAATATCCATAAGAGGGTTAGAACTCATTTCTGTCAATACCGCATCCCTCAATTCGAGAATATCCATTTCCAGTAAAGTAGCCTCCTGTATGATGAGAGGCAAAGGAAGCAATTCCTGTTTTAAATGAAGATCCAACCTCGGCTTACGCATCATAATCTAAACCTCTCCCCTAAATAGATTTTTCTCGCCTCCTCGTTATTTATAAGTTCATAACTACTACCCTCGATAAGAATTTCACCCTTATATATTATATAAGCCCTGTCCGTAATTTCAAGTGTCTCCCTTACATTGTGGTCCGTTATTAAAACCCCTATGTTCATATCCTTAAGACTTAAAATAATATCTTGGATTTCCTGTCTTGTTTTGGGATCTACACCAGTAAAAGGTTCATCAAGGAGTAAAATCTTTGGGTTCAGAGAAAGTGCTCTTGCTACTTCCAGCCTCCTCCTTTCCCCTCCTGAAAGGGTATATGCAAGTTGATCCTTAAGATGGTAAATTTCCATCATCTTCAAATATCTCTCTGCGATTGCTGTTGCCTCATTCTTAGGTACCCCACGGTATTCAAGTATGGCAAAGACATTATCAAAAACTGTGAGTCTTTGAAAAACTGATGGTTCCTGCGGAAGGTACGAAATTCCAAGGCGTGCTCTCTGATACATAGGCTTATCGGTAATCTCTACATCATCAAGAAGGATTCGCCCTCTGTCTGGTTTTACCTCCCCCATAATCATGTAAAAAGTTGTGGTCTTGCCAGCCCCATTGGGCCCGAGAAGTCCGACAATCTCTCCACTCTTTACCTCAACGGTAACGCCATTTACCACTTTCTTATCCCCGTAGGACTTGTGTAAATCAATTGCCTTCAGCACTGCCATCTTCTGTTCCCTCTTTATAATACCCCTTAACTCTGGAAGCTCTAAACCACTTCAAACGGTCCGTCCCCTCCGTGTAAAAGTAAAGGGAATCTCCCTCCAGATAAATCTCTCTCCCCTCTTCTCTATTAAAAAGCGAGGGAAACTCAAAGGCTACTAAGCGATCAATTTTGTTTTCCTCAGTTAAGTAAAGATTTATCGCATCCCCTTTTATTAAAGTTGAACTATTTCTAACCCACGCATTTTTCAAAAGTTCTGCATATCTGAGGCTTCTCATATAAACAAGGGAATCTCCTTCACCCTCAAAATCCTTACCTGTTATTTTCACACCACTCGAAGCATAAAGAACTGAATCGCGGTAAAGGTAATATTTAGATTCCAGCATCACCGTATCTTTCCCCCAAAAATAGGTTATAGAGGAATTCCCCTTTGCTTCTATCAAATCCTTCCTTAGCAAAACTTCTTCGCTGTTAGATTCGATGGAATCCTTTACACTTCTAAGGAAAACACTCCCAAAGGCATGTACCTCATTTTCCCTCAAAATGACAGAATCACACTTTAAAAACTCAAAAGCTCCCGTAATTTCGCAATTTCCATAACCCTTAAAAATTCTCTCTCTTTCATAAATTTTTGCAAAATCACAGCGCAGGCTCCTTTCACCTTGCACACCCTGAACAGGGCCTGAAAGCTCCATTACACCCTCTTCTTGAGAATAGAGAGCAACGGGAGATTTGATTAATGTATTAGAATCCCTAACAACAACTCCGCCGTAAAAAGTAATAAGCTCCTTTCCACCTTCCCTTAGTATCTTCATCTCACCGCTTTCAATCTTATACAAAAACAGAGAGATAAGCAGAAAAAACATGGTATAATTTTATTGCCTACGACTAAAAGTTCAAAGAAAGCATCGCTTCTAAAAATAACCACTTGAAGGCTCCGGTTTACCTTTAAAAAACAGTGACCGCAAAATACCATTGCTCTTAATGAAATAAGCAAAGATTAATTGTTAACGTACTCACAAAGATATAAGCAGAATAGCAAATGTGTTAGATTTTCAAAATCAGTCATATATTGAGGATTGAAAAGAACTTATAAAAGAAGAGGTTCAGTTTCATCAGGTAAAATTGTGCGGCAAAATAAGGCTTTGGGAAATTAAGATTAGAATGGCAATTGAAATAAATACGAATTTGGCACGCTTTGCAATAATCTTCTAAATTATTACTGGCATACGATAAAAGCAATTATAAGGGTTTAAAAAATGCCGTTAAAATTAGCTCAGACTACCTTTAAAAAATTGTACAGGGCCTATAGGAGGGAAGCAGCTCACAAAGGGTAGGTGGATTAAAGGCAAAACCTTCAATTGGATTATACTTAAAAAATGTTTTGTAAAAAGTCCCGAATTTTAATTACCTCAGTCTATGTATAGATTCCATTCCACCTTTTTCAAAATCCCATCTCTGAAATAGAAATTGACCTCACTTCCTGCTTCCGTCTTGTAAACCCAAAGTGAATCAGATTCAAAAACGGGATCGCCAAACACTTTTTTAATTTTGTCAACTCTATCGCCAAGTTTCACATAATTCAATTTAACTCCACTATCCTCTACCTTTAAGTAAAAGATTACAGATTTACCAAAAGTTGGACTTTCGTATCTCTTTAACACACATCCCTTGTAATACTCGGTGATCACATAGTCCATCACCTCTTTGTAGTGTGGATTCTCGACCTGCAAGGTCTCGGCTCTTTCGATCTGTCCCATTATACTGAATGTTGAATAATCGTTAAAGTCCACTCCAACTAATCCCTTTTCGGAAAACTTTTCCAACCTTTCAGAAGGTTTTTCCTTTCTCGAACACCCAAAAAAAATGAGAGTTAGAAACAAAAGAAAATATATCAATTTACACCTCCTCATTCATATCTTAAAGCCTCAGAAGGGTTTAATTTACTGGCTTTAACAGCGGGAAAAATCCCCGCTAAAATGCCCACTATTGTTGAAAAAAGAGTTCCTGCCATGGCACCAAAGTACTCAAAACGGGGTTCAAGCCTAAAAATAGGAACTGTAAATCCCGTTGCAATGGCGCCGATTCCCACACCACTAAGTCCCCCCAAAAGGCAGATAATCACACTTTCAATCAAAAACTGCAAAAAAATATCTCTTCTCGTTGCTCCCACTGCCATACGAATACCAATTTCTGAAGTCCTTTCCGTAACAGAAATTAGCATGACATTCATAATTCCTATGCTACCCACAAGAAGTGAAAGAAGGGATATGACTAACAATATGGTAGAAAAGAAATTTATCGTCTTCAAGCTTTCTTTTAGCAAAATAGAGTGGGAAAAACTCTTGTACTCTTGCTTTCCATTAAATAGTGTCAAGAGCGCTTTGTCAACCTCTTCCATGGCAAGTTGTACCACTGCAGAACTCAAAGCAGAAACGTAGACCTCCCCATACACATGGCCATATTTTTTAAAAACAGTGGAATAGGGTAAAAACACCTCTACTACATTTTCCCTCTCCGGATAAATCAGTTTATTCCTCTTCACCACCCCAATTATCTCATAAAAATTTCCTTCAAGATTAATTAACTCACCAATTGCAGGCATTCTACCAAACAGGTTGTATACAGCAGGACTCTCCTCAATCACACAAACCTCTCTCCCCAGATTCACATCCAGTTCATTAATAAATCTTCCTTTCAAAACCCTTACATCTGCAAGCGATGCGTAATCAGAAGTCACTCCCATTGCGTTTATGACAAAAGGTTCCCTTTCCGTCCCGAATACTAAGAACAAAACTTCACAAACTTCTTTAACGTGAGGACAGCTTCTTTTTATAAATTGAAGGTCTTCCAGTGTAAGTCTTCGAGGTAGTTCCCGAGTTGCAGTTTCAAAGGTCACGTTGCCGAAGAAAGAATAATCGATGCGAAAGGTCTCAATCCCCATTCTGGAAACAAATTCCGCGACCTTCTCTCTTGCAATCTGTGACAAATTCATTACTACTACAAGAACTGCAATACCTATAAAAATACCAATTAAAGAAAGAAAAGTCCTAAGCTTATGAGCCTTAAAGGTTTGCCAGGAAACGTAGAAAAGGTCCCTTAGATTCATTCTTTT
Organism: uncultured bacterium; assembly: GCA_964654765.1. Taxonomy (GTDB): domain Bacteria; phylum Hydrothermota; class Hydrothermia; order UBA1063; family UBA1063; genus UBA1063. Next base: position 13,903 of record CAZZKY010000051.1, read on the forward strand.
TCAACCTTAACCCACTCACCATCCTTTACAAAATAACTTCCTGAAGTTATTACCCTCTCTTCCTCTTTTAAACCGTCTTTAATTTCAATGAAAGTCCCGTCCGTTTCACCCACAGATACGTACCTTTTCCTTGCCCTGCCGTTTTTATAGACATAAACGAAAGTCCTTGATAGACTCCCCGGTTCATAATTTACCGCTTCCAGGGGAACAACCTTGACATTCCTTATTACCCTATAAGTTAATTCCCCTACCACGGTTCCACCAATCCTTAACATCGCTGAAGGGTCCATCCTATTTATTATATTCACATAAACTTTGTAAGTAGGAGCGGAACCGGGAGAAGTCTCTTCACGAATTAGACTCACATTCTCCACCTCTCCAGAAAATTTTACCTCGCCGTCTATTAATATATTACCCCTTACACCCGTATAAACCTTATTAACATCAGACTCGAAAACATTTAGAACTGCAACGAGAGAATTAAGATCTGCTACCACAAACAATTCTTTACCTGCGGTGACAATCTGACCATTTTTAACTTCTGCCTTCACCAAAACCCCGTCTATCGGTGAATAAACCGGCTTCGGTTCCAGCTTGGCTCTCAACTTTTCAAGATTTGACTTTTCTCTCAAGAAGGAAATCTCTTTAGCCCTGTACTCCTGATAAGAAATAGCCTTCATTTCATATAGTTTTTTTGCCACTTCTAAATCCTTTTCAGCCAACTCACAGTTCATCTCGGCAAATTTCAAGTCTTCTTGTAAAGATTTCTCCTCTTCCGCAGTGGGCACGATGTAACAAAAAACCTGATTTTTTTTAACTGTGGAACCTACTACTACCTTTTCATTTAATCCCTTTATCTCGCCTGCAATGGGTGCAGTTACTGTAAAAATTCTCCTGGATGTAATGTATCCCGGAGCCTTTACACGGAGTATAAGATCTCCTCTCTTTACCTCAGCCACTTTCACCAATTTAGCGTTTAGCCTTGCACCCCAAACCCGATAAACTGCAACGAAAACAAGCAAAAACAGCACCACTGAGAACACGGTAAACAAAAACTTCTTCATTTTAAAATCCTCTCCGGTGTTAATTCACCCATCAACCTTAAAAGCCTTGCATATAGCAAAAAAAGCTCCGTTTTTAAATTAGCATAATTTTCTTCCATCTCCACAAATCTCTGAAAATTAAAATACCATTCTTGGTAAGAAATCGCACCAGAGCGGTATTTTATCTCAGCGACCTTCAGTGCATCTACTGCAAGCGCCCGAGAAGCTTCATATAGTTTAAACTTCTTTTTCGCCAGCTGGATGCGGAAGAGGACATCCTTAATTTCCTTTCTCAGACGATGTTTAAATTCTTCGTAATTAAAGAGAGCCAGTTTGTAATTTTCTTCAGCCTGCTTCTTTCTATTCCTTAAAACACCACCAGTAAATAGTGGCCATTCAAAGGATAGTGATTTTTGTGGTGCTGATGTTTCCGAAGAAGAACCAAAGGACCTATTGTAGTTTAAAGAAAAAACAATGTCAGGGAAAAAGAAAAGTTTCTGAGCTTTTAAGGTATTTTCTACCTGCTTCATCTGAATTTCAATAAGTTTTAGCTCAGGATTCTTCTTGAGAGCTACTGTCCAACAGGTTTCAAAGTTCAAATCTTCTTCTATATTTAAAAAAATATCTTCTTCCAATCTTAGTGAATCATCCATTTCAATGCCCAAAAGTCTGAAAAACTCTTCCTTCGCCGTTCGTAGGTTTTCTATTAACTCTTCATAATTCGCCACTTCCAGATTTTTCTGCAGATAGATGTTAGAAAGCTCCGATGGTGCTATAAGCCCACCTTCAACCTTAACCTTCATTACCTCAATCAGCGATTCGGTATTTTTTATAGATTCCTCAGCCCTTTTGATGCCACTAATGATTCTGGCAAGTCCGAAATAACTGTTAACCACCTCCAAGATTAAATCCTGCATTGCCACATTTTTCTGAATTTCAGCCATGTCTAAAGTATATTTAACGCTCTTTTCAGCAAAATAACTACTTAATACACGCTGAGGACTTAGAGGCTGTGCAAGGCGAACGCCAACTGATCCCTCACTGGCATTTATGGGGTTTATAGAGAAATTAAATTCTACGTCTGTTCCAATGTAAGGTATTAGCTTCTCATTTAAACTTAGCAAACTTTTGTACCTCTTCAGATCGTCTTCCGACCACGACGAAAAGCGGAGTTGAGGATAATACATTCCCCTGTGGATTTGGTATTCAAGCTTTGCATTTCTATAGTTTATAAGAGAAGGAAAAAGAATACTTTGATTGTTCTGAAGAGCTATTGTAATCGCATCTTTAAGGGTTAATGTAGCACATACTATTACTATTGAAAATAGATGCATATTTCTAAAAATTTTAGAGCCGTTAGCCTGAAAGGAAAAGGGCTAACGGCTCTAAAAGGATAAAAATTAAATTCCGCAGAAGGTGCCTCGGGTTACATACTGACCAACACTACCATTGGGTTTCTGAGCAACTCCGTACTTTCTTAGTTCCCAATGGAGATGAGGGCCTGTTGATACTCCGGTGCTTCCTACAGCACCAATCGTTTGATTGAATTGAGTCAACCACTGTCCAACTCTAACATAAATTGCGCTTAAATGAGCATATCTGGTCTCCCAACCAGCGGAGTAGTAACTGTGATCGACGTAGATGGCATTCCCATAGCCGCTGACCCAACCAGCAACGGTGACTCTACCCCTTCCGGCATTCCCCACACCCCTTCCCGAAGGTGCCGCAATATCAGTTCCATAGTGGTAACTCCACTGACCTGTGACAGGATGTCTTCTCCAGCCAACGACTGAGGTTATTGTACCACTCGTTGGCCAGACAAAGGCATTTGCTGACTCCACTAAGATAGTCAGGACCGCGATTGATATTATTACTTTTAAAGCTTTCATAAAACACCCCCTTGTTTTTATCTACAGAACATGTTGCAAAATTTGTGCCTAAAAACATCTATTAGTATCTATCTGATAATCTAACACTTAGAAATCTAAATCCCCTGTAGGGTGTCAAAATTTTGACACCCCCCGAATTCTCAAAATCGTTAAGTTTCAATCAATTAGTAATTTAGGGGGTGTCAAAATTTTGACACCCCCTTAGCCGAGCTAAAGAAAAGAGGTAACTTCTTAAATCCGATCACTAACCAAAACCCAAAGGCAAATAAAATAACAAAACCAGATCACCTGAACTTCTAAAAGGCTCAAATATTTAACTTTTATCTTTCGGAACTAAAAATTCAAGCCTGTAATAAACTTTTCACAGATTCCCTTCACCATGGATATTGTAATGAGCTTCTTCCACTGCTCTGCCTTTCACTATAATAATTAACATCTCAAAGATCTCTATGAGTACTAACGAGAAGTTTTAAGAACAAGCTAAAAATTTCTGTAGGAAATCAAAAGTCCTTTCTGCCAAACAAACCAAAATTAAGGACCTTTAAACGTATTTAACACTTTCCTCTTGGCTTCTTGTCAAGCAGAAACCATTTTAACCATACTAAAAACCGAAATAGGGATGAATCATAGAATACGTCCTACTATTCATTTCCTCTAAAAGTATAAGATCTACAATTCAAAGTCATAATGGGTAAATTCAGACGGGTAAATTAATTTATTAAAAACAGCTTAGCTTTAACATCGCATAGCTTGTTCGCAAACACCCAGTTACTCTTCAATCAACGAAATAACCTTCAACCTCAATCCTCAAAGGCAATTTCAAACCCTGTTTTAAACCACAGATATTTGCTACAATGATTAAATATCCCTATTCAAATATTTAAGCCTTATATTGCTCTTAAAGTGTAATCAGACAGTACTAATTAAAAACTACAAACTTGCCGTTTTTAATTATTTTGTTTCCTTGAGTCAACCTGAAGAAGTAGACCCCTTTTTCAACCTTTAAATTGATTTCTACTTCACTTTTTCCGTTCAGTTCAACTCTCTCAACTAACCTTCCCATAACATCATGAACTTCAAGTGTGAGGTCTTTGAGAGTTCTGTTAGCCTTTACGATGAGTTTTTTACCCTGGTTGTAAATCTTCAAATCTGAAGCGGAAAGCGGACTATCCTCTCCATAAGGGGTCTGCCTGACCACAACAGTAGGTGTTACGTACGT
>CAZZKY010000052.1:0-17650 GCA_964654765.1 uncultured bacterium
GCACTCAAACAGTCAAGATACTTCTTTCCTTCAACATCCCAAACCCACACTCCTTCACCCTTTGATAGTACAACGGGAAGTGGATGGTAATTATGTGCACTGTACTTCTCCGCCTCTTTAATGAATTGTTCCGTAAGGCTCATTCGTTCTACCTCCTTTTTTCTTAATTTTAAGCGATTGTGAAAGGAAAAACAAAGCAGTAAAAACTATTCAAAAACTATCATGGGAAGCGAAAGAAGTTGCGCACAAAACTAAATTCTAAAGCACCGCTCAGTTTGCGAATACCTCAGGGGGAACAAAAGTATCAAAATCGGAAATACTTACTCACCAAAGGTATTGCAGACCATCCATTCCATGTCCCTCTTGATTTAATGAGGTATATAACTTATTATTATTTAAAGGCTTAACAGGAGTGTTACAATGGAAGGACGTTCTCTTTCCCGTGAAGAAGCGGAAAAGAGAATAAAAGAGTTAAGAGAACAAATTAATTACCACAACTATCGTTATTATGTTTTGAATAGCCCCATTATATCTGATGCCGAATACGATGAGTTGATGAGAGAACTTCAGGAACTTGAGAGTCTTTACCCTGACCTCATAACACCCGACTCGCCCACCCAGAGAGTTGGAGCCCCACCTCAAGAAGAATTTGGAACCATAGAACACGAATTACCGATGCTCTCTATACAGGATGCAAGGAATGAGGATGAGATAAGGGATTTCGATGCTCGAATAAAGAGATTCCTTGGACTTCCTCCCTCAGCGAACATAGAGTATTCCGTTGAACCAAAATTTGATGGACTTTCCTGTGAACTCACCTATATCAATGGCATCTACACTTCAGCAGGTACAAGGGGGGATGGTTTTAAAGGCGAAGACGTAACTTTAAACGCTAAAACAATAAAATCAATACCGTTAAGGCTTCTTTCCGGATTTACCATTCCACCAAAGGTGCAGATCCGCGGAGAGGTAATAATGAAAAAGAAGGACTTCGAGGCATTAAACGAAGAATTAGCAAAAAAGGGAGAACCGACTTTTGCAAACCCGAGAAATGCAGCGGCCGGTTCTTTGAGACAGCTTGACCCAAATATCACAGCAAAAAGGAAACTGGACTTCATTGCCTGGGGCCTTGGGGTTGTTGAGGGAATTAAATTTAAAACCCATTCTGAGGCCCTTGATGCCATTGAAAAGTGGGGATTCAAAGCTTCAAACCCCAGAAAAGTTTGCAAAAACATTGATGAAGTGATTGAGTACTATAGGTATATGGAAAGCATCAGGGATTCCTTAGAATACGAGCTGGACGGAATCGTTATAAAGGTTAACGATATGGATTTGTGGGATAAGCTCGGCACCACAGCGAGGTCACCCAGATATTTCTTGGCAGGAAAATTCAAACCAAGGCAAAGAACAACCAGGATTATTGATGTCGTTTATCAGGTGGGAAGAACTGGCCAAATTACCCCTGTCGCAATACTTGAACCTGTGGAAGTCGGAGGAGTGATAGTGCAGAGGGCCTCTCTCCACAATTTCGACGAAGTGCAAAGGCTCGGAGTAAAAATTGGGGATAGGGTAGTCGTTCAAAGGGCAGGAGACGTAATTCCCGATATTGTTCAGGTAATCAAAGAAGCAAGAACTGGTGAAGAAAAAGAAATCCTTCCCCCTGAAAATTGCCCCGTGTGCGGTGCAAAAGTGGTAAGGGAAGGTGCTTATTACCGTTGCGTCAGCATGCAATGCCCTGCAAAGTTAAAGGCGCACCTCCGTCACTTCGCTCAAAGAAGGGCAATGGACATTGAAGGATTGGGCGAGAAAGTGGCAGAGCAATTAGTGGATCGCGGACTTGTAAAGGACGTAGCGGATCTATTTTATCTTAAAAAATCTCAACTTCTTACTCTTGAAGGTTTTGCCGATAAATCCGCCCAAAATTTGATAGATCAGATAAATAAAGCAAAGAAAACTACCCTTGCACGTTTTCTTTATGCCCTTGGAATACCAAATGTAGGCGAATTCACAGCAAAAGTTCTTGCCGACAGATTTAAGTCTCTGGAAAAATTGATGAATGCAACCTACGAACAGTTAATTTCCATTTCGGGTATAGGGCCAGAAACTGCATCCAGCATTATCGAATTTTTTAGAAATGAACAAAATAGACAGATACTTAAAAAATTTCTGGACGCAGGTATTACCTTCGAAGAGGTAACAAAACCCGTTGCCGAATCTCCCTTCAAAGGGAAGACTGTTGTCTTCACTGGCGAACTCGACAGCATGACCAGAGACGAAGCTAAGGAGAAGGTTGAATCCCTCGGTGGCAAAGTATCCAACTCCGTTTCTCGAAACACAGACTTTGTTATAGTGGGTAAAAACCCGGGATCTAAGTATCAGAAAGCACTGGAACTCAAAGTAAAAATTCTGAATGAAGAGGAATTTCTAAAACTTCTTAAGGAGGCAGGGGTATTATAAAAAAGTACATTCGCTTCTTTATCATAATCAACCTTTTCTGGACTCGTCCATCTAACTGGGTATATGTAGCAAGTGGAAACAAAAATTATCTCTTTGAAGTAAAGGACGGCAAGCTCCAGATGGGTGGATATAACTTTGAAGAATACAGAGTAGAAGATACTTACACGAAATTTGTAAAAACAGCTCAGGATTCTGGCTATTTCAGCGGTGATCTTGTCTTAAAATGTATTGGCAACTCTATCTACCTTCAAAACATCGTGGACGAAGAGGACTACGTAATTTCTTGCACCCAAAATGTTGTCCAGCAGGATACGATGAAAGAGTATATAAAAGCTGTAGCCGTTATTATTAGAACGTACCTTTATCACCTTATTAGCGAAAACATCTATATGTTCCCAGACTCGCTTCCCTACTGGAAATATACGGGTGTTGGAAATATCTCTAAACTTGTAGAAACAGCGGTGAAAGAAACTAATGGAGAGGTGTTGACTTACATAGGCACTCCAATTTACCCTTTTATTACCTATTGTACCGGCGGATTTACGGTCCCCTATGAAGAGATATTCGGTGACACATTAGCCTATAGCATTTCGGTAGAGGACTCCCTATCCCGTAACTGCCCTTTCTTTACTTGGAAAATAAAAATTCCGGTGGAAGAGATTAAGTATTTTACGGGCATTGAGAAACTCGATTCTGTTAAAATTATCAATTTCACAACACATCTAATTCCGGATACAATTGTCTTTTACAAGGGGGATGATAAATTGGTCTTGAGGGGACCGGCTCTTTACCAAACTCTTTACCCAAGACTTCCCAGTCCATCCTTCCAAATAGAAATGACAGGTGATACCCTTGTTTTTGAAGGTAAAGGAAAAGGCATCCTGATAGGATTACCCCTCTGGAGCGCAAAACAAATGGCTCTCAACGGAGAATCTTATAGCAAAATCTTAAATTACTATTTTCCCGTGTCCGAATTAACAAAAATTACATCAAGGTAACGGAGGAACTACCCGTTTACCAAGTCCCCCTCTTCTTGGTGTGTTGTCAAAGACTTCAACAACATAGTATATAACCGCTATGAAATCCCGATCAAAATGACCGTGAAAATACGAGTGGATAAGGTTGGCATATTTAACAATATCCTTTTCATACTCACTCAAAGAAGGATCTTCAGGGTGAAGAAGCCTGGCCAGAGCCCTCACCTCGAAACTCGGAATGTCAAGAAAAACTATGGAAACTGCAGGATTTTCCATCTCATTAAGAAAAGTATGTGTTTCAAACCTCGGATTTGTGTAAAGTTCAAGGGAAACAAGCCCCTTACGGGTAAAATACTGATCTACATTCTTGTAGAGGTTCTCAAGAACATTCAATTTGTATTCATCACTCGAATCTATCGTTGTCTCAAGAAGCTTTATCAATTCCTTTACCCTCTCTGGTTTGGGCAAAAAACCCATACCTTTAACCGCGTTGTTTATAATAAACCTGGAATCTTTCCTCCTTATACCGTAGGAAGCCACCATACCATTGTGTGGTCCAGAGAGGGATGGAGGCTGATTATTTCTTACCCTGTCAAGGGTTTCCAGCCTTCTCCCTACACTCCAGTGCACAAAATCATCTGGAAGGTCAACCAGTTGGAAAGTACCCCATTTGCCATCCACCTTCGCTTTTAGAGTCCAGGTAACGAGATCAATATCCTTGATTGTCTCCTGGACAAAATAGTTACCCTTCCAGTAATTTTTTTCAGCATGTTCAAGGTTTGTGTGCATCTCTCTCTCCTTATTACAGCCAGACACTGCCACACCTAAAATTAAAAGTAGTCCTAACCTGACATTTTTTGTTTTATTAAACATACTGCACATACCTCCCCTGAGGTTGGCTCACCACACACTTTACAGGGTTTTACACCCTGGTCTTCGACACCTTTCTGCAATAGCGGATAAACTTTTCTCAAAAATTCAGAGTAAAACCTCAATTTGGTTCCTGGGCTTGTATTTTCCAGATCTTCAATAAACTTCTTATACTCAATGCTGGTAGCTCCTTTTGAGTATGGGCACTTGTATTCCACAAATTCAATCTCGTTCACCTCAACATAAGTTCTATTTTCCATCTCGGTGGTTTTGCAAAGAGGCTTTATTTTCCTCACAAACCCATTTCCTTCTTTTAAAACGGGATATTGCCTTCTTAAATATTCAACATTCCAGGAAAGGGTGTTGACAAGGAGTACTGCCACCTCGTCGTCCAGATTGTGTCCCGTGGCAACCACCTGATAACCCAACTTCTTTGCATAAAGGTTTATAAAATACCTCTTGACGGTTCCACAAATCGAGCAAATAGGGCGACGATCCTTTTTCTTTATTTCATTAATGCTATAAAACTCCTTATTCAAATCCATTACGTGCAAAGGTCTTCCCAAACTACTTGCAAGTTTTTGGGAAACATGGATAGAATCTTCAGAAAATTGGCCGAATCCCAAATCTATTATAAAACCGTCAGCCTCATAGCCAAGGGAAACCAAAGCGTGCCAGAGGGCCAGACTGTCCTTTCCGCCAGATACTGCAACTAAAATTCTATCATCTCGGGTGAACATTCTAAACTTTCTAATTGTGGTCTCAACCCTTTGCTGATACCATTCAACATAGTGTTCTTTGCAAAGTGAAAGCTTATGATGCGGGATAAATATACCCGTTGGGGTTTTACATTTGATACACCTTCTCATTACTTTGCCAATTCGAATCTTTAAAAATTAATCCTTAACTTCGTAAGAGAAGGTAATTTCGGACTTACCCTTAAGGTTAGCTGAGACACTACAATATCTATCTTGAGAAAGCTGAATCGCTTTCAAAAGATTTTCTTCTTTTAAATTTTCTCCCTTGAAGATGTACTTGATGTGAATTTTTGTGTAGTACTTGGGGTGTTCAGGGGCCCTTTCACCTTCAACCTCTACACTGAACTCTCTTACATTTTCTCTCATCTTTTTTAAAATTGAAATAACATCCATCGCAGTGCATCCAGCGAGTGCAACAAGGAGAAGTTCCATGGGAGTTGGGCCAGCACTTTCTCCTTCCCCGCCATGGGCCGAATCAAGATAAAGATGGTGTCCTGACGGAGTTTCTGCCTTAAATTTAAGTTCTTCTTCCCATTTTAAATTAACCTTCATCAGAATACCTCCTGAAAGGTTTAATCTTTCTTACGTTGTCCACCCCTCTGAGTTTCAATTGAGGGTTTGAAAGCAACCATCCTCTCAGCAAACTTTCTGGGCATCTTAGGAACTTCAATTCGGAAAATCCTCATTACACTCTCATTTCTTATCTTTTCCATAAGCTCATCAAACAGTTCAAGGCTCTCTTTTTTATATTCCACCAGAGGGTCCTTGTGTGCATAAGCCCTCAGATAGACTCCTTCTCTCAGGTGGTCAAGGGCATAAAGGTGTTCCCTCCACAGACGATCAAGGGTTGTGAGTAAAACTACCCTTTCCATTTCCCTCATCTTTTCCTCTCCAAAGGCCTCTTCCCTCTCCTTGTAGAGTGACTCAAGTTTATCGAAAATAAATCCCTTAACTTCATCCTTGCTCTTCAAAGATGCAATCTCTGAAAAGTCGTAGAGGAAAAAGTAAGCCAATTCATTTCGCAGTTCTTGAAGATTCCAAGAATCTTCCCTATCCCCCTGCAGATATTTCTCCACGAGGTCCTCAGCAATACCTTGAGCATAATCAAGAACCAGTCCCCTTAAATCCCTTCCATCAAGAATCTCATTCCTGAGTTTGTAAACAACCTCCCTCTGCCTGTTCATTACGTCATCATATTCCAGAAGCCTTTTTCTTATTTGGAAGTTCTGCATCTCCACTCGCTTTTGTGCGGTCTCCAGTGCCTTTGTAACCATAGGTGATTCAATAGGACCTTCATCTTTACTTCCAAACCTCTCCATGAGCTCCATAACCCTATCGGAGCCAAAAAGTCTCAAAAGGTCATCCTCTAAGGAGAGGAAAAATCTTGAAGAGCCGGGGTCTCCCTGTCTTCCAGCTCTGCCTCTCAACTGATTATCAATTCTGCGGGCTTCATGTTTTTCGGTTCCAATAATATAAAGTCCACAGGGAACACCTTCCTTGATACATTTTTTAGGGTCCTCAGTGCAAGTCAATCCAGGGGTTGGATTTGGCGTGTTTATGGCACACTCCTTTGCCCTTACCACATTTTCAGCCAGTTTAATATCGGTACCTCTACCAGCCATGTTGGTTGCTATGGTTACTGCCCCGAACTGGCCTGCACGTGCAATAATTTCCGCTTCCTTCTCATGGTATTTGGCATTCAATACCTGATGAGGTATTCCCCTTCTTTTGAGTAATCTGGAAAGAAGCTCAGAAACCTCTACCGATGTGGTCCCTACTAAGATCGGCCTGCCAACCTTATGCCATTTCTCAATCTCATTTATAATTGCTTCATATTTCTCTTTTTTAGTTTTAAAAATTATATCGGGATAGTCAATCCTTCGAACAGGTTTATTGGTGGGTATCTGTATCACGTCGAGTTTGTATATCTCCCAGAATTCCTGGGCCTCTGTTATTGCAGTACCCGTCATGCCTGCAAGTTTTTCGTACATTCTAAAATAGTTCTGAATGGTAATGGTTGCTAAGGTCTGCGTTTCTCTCTGAATCGTAACACCCTCTTTTGCCTCTACCGCCTCGTGAAGCCCGTCAGACCATCTCCTTCCCGGCATTAGCCTCCCTGTAAATTCGTCCACAATAATCACTTTACCGTCCATTACTACGTAATCGACATCTTTCTCAAAGAGCATATAGGCCTTGAGGAGTTGTTTTAGGGCGTGGATCTTATCACTTTTCTCAGCATATTCCCTTAATATCCTCTCTTTTTCATAGAAACGTTCACGGGCGGATAAACTCTTATCCTCATCAAGTTTATGGAGCTCCGTAGATAAGTCTGGCAAAGCAAAGAGGCCCCTTTCCCTTTTTTCCACTTCCTCTCTGCCCTTCTCCGTTATTTCAACGGAATGGGATTTCTCGTCAACCCAGAAATAAAGTTCTTCTTTAAGCTCCTCTATCCGCTTCGTCTTTTCGCCACCTACATTAATTTCCTTCATTAGCTCCAGTTCAACTTTATCCACGAGTTTCATAACTCCAGGTTCCTGAAGCATCTTGAAGAGTTTCTTCGCCTTGGGCATACCAAGCTTTGCCTGAATTATCTTTTCCGCAGCCTCAAATTCCTTACCCTGCCTCAAAAGATTCTCAGCAACAAAAAGAAGCTGTGTAACGAGCTGGGTTTGCTTCCTTACCAGATTCTCAGCAAGGGGTTTCATCGCTTTGTAAATTTCCGCGGAAGAATACTCCACAGGGCCCGAGATAATCAAGGGCGTCCTTGCTTCATCAATCAGAATTGAATCAACCTCGTCCACAATAGCATAGTAGTGCCCGCGTTGAACCCGATCTTCCGCTCTATAAACCATATTATCTCTGAGATAGTCAAATCCAAACTCGTTGTTTGTACCATAAGTAATATCCTTCTGATATTCAATCTTCCTCCGGGCGTTATCCATTTCGTTTTGAATCACACCTACACTCAGGCCAAGACTTTCATAAACTGGCCCCATCCACTGTCTGTCCCTTCTGGCAAGATAATCGTTCACAGTTACAAGGTGCACCCCTGTTCCTTTAATTCTTCCTATAATTCCGTGAAGATAAAGAGGCATTGTCGCCACGAGGGTTTTGCCTTCACCCGTTTTCATCTCCGCAATCTTACCCTGAAAGAGAACGATAGCACCAAGAAGCTGAACATCAAAGGGAATCATATTCCATTCCCACATGTGGCCAGTAACTTCCCACTTCTTGCCGCACAGCCGCCTCGTGGCCTCTTTTACAAGGGCAAAGGCTTCCGGTAATATGTTAAATGGATCCTCTCCATCTCGAATTCGCTTTTCAAATTCTTCTGTCTTTTTAATAAGGTCTTCATCCTTTAACGAATGGTATGTCTCGTAGATTGTGTTGATCTTCTCAACAATTGGCCAAAGTTTCTTTATTTCCCTCTCGTTCCTCGAGCCTATCAATTTTTCAACTAAAAATTTTAACATAATCTCACTCCGTTGTAATTATAAACCCGCTGGTGTAAAATTTAAAGAAATAATGGTCTCTGCAATAATCGTAAATTACCGAGCCGGGAAAATATTAACCCACTGTTTAGACTCCATTAAAGAGCAAGTAGATGAGATAATAATCGTTAATCACAGCCCTGACGAGGATCTAAACCCTTTAACTCAAAAATTTCCTAATACTAAGATAATTAACAGGCCAAACAAAGGCTACGCCTCAGGCTGTAATTTTGGCGCAAAGATAGCAAAAGGCGACCTTTTACTCTTCATGAACCCAGACACTATGGCATTTCCCAATACCATAAATATTTTAAAGGAAACCACAAAAAAATATTGCTCCGCTACCGCCCCCAAGTATTTAAACCCTGACTTCACCTTCCAGCCTTCAACCAGGATGTTTCCCTCTTTAAAGCATATTCTTGTTAGCAGAACCTCGCCCCTTCGAGTTTTTTTCAAAAGCTCTAAAATTGAAAAAGAATATTTCGGCTACACTCTTAGAGACCAAGAAAACCCCTTACCCCTTAAGGAATGTTTTCCCCTTGGTGGTTTTTTTATGATACCCCGCCCCATTTTCGAGAGTCTTGAAGGATTTGACGAACGCTTTTTCCTCTTCTTTGAGGATGCGGACTTTTTCAAAAGATTATTAAAATCTGGATACTCTATAATCTATGAACCGAGGGCCAAAATTATTCACTTCCACGGATTTTCGAGAAAAAGCTCAGCCTTTAAATCGGAATTTCATAAGCTCCGTTCTTTCTTCCTCTACACAAAAAAGCACTCCCTAAACCAATTTGAAAAAATTTTTGTTCTTCTCCTTACACTCACCTACGGCTTGATTGTAGCCTTCCGCTATTTTATAAATATTCCTATAAAGGAAAGCCAATGGTAGGATTAAAAAGGGGAACAACGAGAACAATCTCGAAGATAATCTTGGTGCTTATAGATCTTTTTTTAATCGCCTTTTCATTCTATGTAGCCTATTACATCAGAGTTAACTTGATAGGCAGTACCAAGTATACATTGCCTCCTGCACTGCCCATTGCCCACTATTCAAAATATTTTTTCGCACTCTTTATTATCTGGATAGCCACTTTTTACTACGAAGGTTTATACACAAAATATTTTACCATAAGTGAAGAGCTTCTTAAGATAGCTAAAGGTGCTACAATTGCGGCGGCTTTTTCAGCACTTCTACTATATACCATAAAAGTAGAGCCGTCCTTTTCGAGACTCGCCTTTATAATCGCTTACATTTTGAGTATTTTTCTCATCTGGATCGGGAGAATCGTTGTAAAAGGAATTCTTTATGAAGTAGGGCTTCAAAGAGACAAAGCTCTATTTTGGGGAGATTCCGTTGAACTGGAATGGTTTAAAAGGACTATAGAAAAAGAGAAAAACAGTGGTATTGAAGTTATAGGGCATATAAAAAATGGACCCGCAGAAAAAGTCAAACAGATTATTTCAGAGAAAGAGCCAGACCTCTTGATTGTAGGTGGTGTCCCTCTCGTAGAGGTTAAGAAGGTGGAAAATTTAGCCTGGGAAAAGGGTGTTGAGATACTAATTAATGCCTTCAACCACGCCTTGAATCCTTTAGAACTGGAAATTGTTGAATTTTTTGGCTTTAAAAGCCTCAGACTAAAATATAACCTCCTCATTCCAAGAAATGCTAAACTCAAGAGACTGCTGGACCTTCTTGTAACAATTCCACTTCTTATAATCTTTTTCCCCATAATTGCGCTCATTTCCGTAGTCATTTTAGCTACCTCAAAAGGGCCGGTAATTTTTACTCAGGCAAGGCTGGGAAAGGATGGTAAGCTAATTAAAATATACAAGTTCCGCACCATGTACTCGAACTCTGATGAAATCCTCCAGGAGTTTTTCAAGGAGCACCCAGAAATGAGGGAAGAATTCGAAAAATATAGGAAAATTGTAAGCATGAAAGACCCAAGAGTCACACCCATCGGAAAAATACTAAGAAAGACAAGTCTGGATGAACTTCCCCAACTCTTTAACGTATTAAAGGGCGATATGAGTCTTGTAGGACCAAGGCCTTATTTGCCTGAGGAACTCACAATTATAGAGGACGTTAAAGATATCATTTTCAGCGTTAAGCCGGGCCTCACTGGCCTGTGGCAGGTCTCAGGAAGAAACACCCTTACTTTCGAAGAAAGGATTATGCTTGACCTTTACTATGTTAAGAACTGGAACATATTCTTAGATCTTGCAATCTTTATCAAAACGGTACTGGAAATTTTCAAAGGCGAAGGAGCTTACTGAATTCTCTCAACTTCCTCTTTTAAATAGGGAAGTAATTGCAAATCTTCCAAAAACTCGTACTTTTTGTACAAATCTTCCAGTTTATTTAAAATCTTTAATGCGGCGTTTTTCTTATTAGTCAAAATAAAAAACTCAAGCAAACCTTCAAAATAAGAAACGATATAGTCTGGGTCCTTTACCGATCTGGCCTTTGCTTCCTCGTATGCAGAACGAAGGGCATAACCAGCTCCCACCCTGTCGCCTCTTAAAGCACAGTATTTAGCCAACGTGAAATTAAACCAGAATTTGAAATTTTGAAATCTTTTCTCACTAAGGTGGGGACGCAATTCTTCAAGAATCCGACCCGCTTTATCCAGGTCGCCTTTCAAAATGTATAGCTCCGCCCCTATGAGCATAGAAACAAACTTGCCCGTATCAAGTTCTTTCCTTTCCAGCAATTTTTCAAGTTGTTTGTAATACTCTTCGGCTTTAGCATAATCTTTATATCCATCCTTATAGAGCCTTACCAAATTTCTGGTGATCATAATTATGTGCTCAACGGAATCTATCTCTTTTGCAAAATCCAGAGCCCTACGATAAAAAACCTCTGCCTCGCTAAATTTATGCGTTATCCTTAAGACCGAACCGATGTTGTTGAGGGCAAGACACAGGCTGTCCTTACTGCCTATGAGATTGGCCTCATGGTAAGCATTCTGGAAGTTCCTCATAGCCTCTTCATATTTTCTGCTGGTAAGGTAGTACATTCCGATATCGATGTAAGCTGTAATTACCCCACCTTTATATCCTATCTGCTTGTAAATCTCTCTGGCTTTTTCATAGTATTCAATGGCTTTTTGCATATCTCCAAGATCGTGGTAAACAATTGCAATATCTATGTAGCTGGCTCCAAGTCCCTTAAAGTCATTTATACTCTCCCTGATTTCGATCGCCTTTTCGTAGTAAGAGATAGCATCCTGAGGGGAAGAAATTTCTGCATGAAGAACACCAAGGACATTATACAGGGTCCCTTCCCAGTACTTTGACAGATACCTCTTGTTAACCAGAGCTTGCTCAAGAACTACTCTTGCATCTTCATATCGACCAAGCTTTATCAATATCCATCCTTTCTCAATATAATACTTGTAGAGGGGAATTTCCGCAACCTGTTTCTCTTGTCCTTCATTCTTGTTGTTAGCTTCTTGAGGGAAAGCCAGCTCAATGGCCTTATCTATATATTTAAGAGCCTCAGTGTATAAACCCTGTTCAGCTAATACATCTGACAACTTTGAATAAAACTCAGCATCTATATGGTCAGGAAACTTCTGCTGGACCTCCTCCAAAAATTCCTTGGCATACCTCAGTTCACCCTTAATCATCAAACATTCAACAAAATCAAGGGCCGCTTTAACATATCTTTGCCCATCCTTTTCGAATTCAAAGTAATACAACCAGAATTTCTTTGCCTCTTCGTAAGCAAATTGGGACATCGCCCTTTTTGCTACTACCGGAGCATAGTGCAATATCTTCTCCACATCTCCACCCCGATAGGCATGATAAGTGATAAGCTCGTCTGAATTGGAAATGGAGCCCTTGTTCTGTTCTATCCATATGGCGATTCTTTGGTGATAAAATCTCCTCTTACTTTGAGAGATATTTTGAAGGATAAGCTCTCTTATTATATCTTCTTTAAATGCAAAGATATCTGGTCCGCTTTCCTCAAGAATGCCTTTTTTGATGGCCTTTTCTATAGAATCGTAAATTTCTCCCATATCCATTTCGAGAACGCCTTTAATGATAGATGGCGAAAACTCGTGTCCGATGCAAGAAGCTACCTCAAGAACCTTATCACCCTCTACCTCCTGAACCCTTTTTCTCATTATGTGTTGAATACTTTGGGGAATTGAAATGTTTTCAATTTCATTGAGTACCCAGCGCCTGCCATCGTATAAAAGATTTCCCTTTTCATAAAGTTCTTTAATGAGCTCTTCAATGAAAAACGGATTCCCACCAGATTTAGTGTACAAAAACCGTACCACTTCTTCGTCAGCCTCTTCCTGAAGAATGGCTGAAATAAATTCCGATGTCGCCGAATATTCAAATGGCTTGAGGTCCATAACAAAAACGAATCTTTCACGCAGTGCCTGTGAGACAAAATTTTCTACATAATCACGTGGAGAATCCTCTGTCCTGAAAGTAGCAAAGAATTTAACATCAGCAGGGGCATTTCTAATAACGTAATAGAGAAGTTCCATAGAAGACCGGTCTGCCCACTGTATGTCGTCAATATAAACCAGAACCTTCTTGTGGATGGAAAAATGTTTGAAAAACTTCAGGATTGAATCGTAAAGTTTGTATTTATCTATATCCTTTACGCCGATACTTTTCCCTGCCTCCGGAAAAATGGAATAGAATGCCCTCATTTCAAATTGATCGAAATTCGCCAAAGCCTCCTTAGTTTCTATCTTATAATTGTCATAGCAGTATTTAACCAGGTCCTTCAAAAGGCTAAAGGGAACTTCCGACAGAGCGCCATAGGCTATGCCCATGAAATAATAGACACCCTCAATTCTTTTTAGGGTATCTTTAACGAGCCGCGTTTTACCTATCCCTGCCCCTCCGCGCACGATGACCAGTTTGTAATCTTGGTTTACCAGATTTATAAGAGTACGCTTTTCCTCAATTCTGTCAACGAATTGAGATGTTGGTATTATTGGAACCGCCTCTACTTCTTCAACCCAGGCAATGCGACCTTTTCCTCTCCTTTTAGCTCTGTAAAGTGCTACATCTGCCTTGTTAAAAAGTTCCTGCCAAGTTTTACCATCTCTCGGGTACTCAGCAACCCCCATGCTGAGAGAGATATTCCTTCCAGCAATTTTTTGAGACCTAACGCTATTTAGGATTTTTTCAGCAACGAATTTGGCATCTTCAAAACCCGTATTGGGCAAATAAATAATAAACTCATCCCCGCCATATCTAATAAGGATATCTGACTCTCGGAGTGTATTCATTATGAACTGGGAGAGTTCTTTCAAAACCTTGTCGCCTTCCAGATGTCCGTAGAGATCATTAATTTCTTTGAAGTTATCAATGTCAAAAAGAATTATTGAAAAATTTGTACGGTATCTCTGAGCCCTCCTAATCTCAAAGTCAGTGAATGTGCTGAGAAACTTTCGATTTCGGGCCCCTGTAAGCTCATCTATATACTGGTCAATTTTCTCCTGAATCATTTACATAATTTTAAAATTGCTAAACTGTTCTGTCAAACTTTTAAAACGTCTTTTTTCGTGCAGGGAAAAAGCCTTAAAATAATTAAATGAGAAAGCGATTCGAGGAAACTCTTAAAACCATTGAGTTACTCGCTGAGAAAGAAAGCAATAAAATTAAAAATGCGGCAGAAATAATTTACAATGCTCTTAAAAACGGCAAAAAAGTCATATGGTGTGGAAACGGCGGTAGCGCCGCTCAGGCAATGCATTTTAATACGGAGTTGATTGTGAAATACAAAAATCCGAGGAGCTCTCTCCCTTCCATCGCCTTGACGTCCGATACCTCCGTCATAACTGCAACAGCAAATGACTTTGGGTTTAACGAAATATTTACAAGACAGATTGAGGGGCTGGGAAAGGAGGGCGACGTGCTTGTGGCTCTCTCTACCTCTGGAAGCTCAATGAATGTAATCAAAGCGATTAAAACTGCCAAGGCAAAAAAAATGGTCGTTATCTTTTTAACGGGGGAGAACTTCACCGAAGTTGAAGAGGAAGTGGACGTTGTCATTCACGTTCCCTCCCGAAATACTCCAATCATTCAAGAGTGCCATCAGATAATAGGTCATATAATAATAGAGGAACTGGAGAAAAAACTGGAGGTTTAAAAGTGTTGAAAAAATCTGTCGTTGCTTTACTTTTAATAAGTATCACTCCTACCCTTCACAGTAAGGATTTGTCCATCGCTACCGTTGATATGAATCGCATTTTCAACGAATATACCGAATTCCAAGAAGCCAAAAGAGAGCTCGACAGGTTTGTTTTGGAATGGGAAAGACAGAGAGACAGTCTAAAACAATATGTAGACTCGCTTAAAAATCTCCTGGAAATAGAAAAACCTGGACTCACTGAGAAGGGTAGACAAAAAAGGGAATTAGAAATACAGAGAGCCCAAGAGGCTTATTCCAATTTCGTAAAAAGCATATGGGGAGACAATGGCCTTTTCTATAAGAAATCTTCTGAGCTTTTAGAACCCTATTATGGGAAAATACAAGAAACCATTAAAAATGTTGCCAATGCAAATGGCATTGATCTTGTTTTAAACAAAGACTCAAGGGTTGTTCTTTATGTTTCAAACTCTCAAGATATTACAGAAAAAGTTTTGCAAGAATTAAATAAAACCTACGCCCAACAAACCCCTTCAGAAAAGAAAAGGTACAGAATAGCGATTTTCCCCTTGATGGAAGCGGAACCTGGTGCCCAAAAGTTACAGCTCGGGTCTCGTCTCCAAAAGTCGATTTACCAAGGAATCACCGGAAATGTTCTCTTTGATATCATTCCTAATGACCAAGTTAATAAAGAAATATCGAGAAGCAACCTTACCAACGATAAACTATTCCCCGAAACCTGTCAGCAGATAGCCCTCAGCCTGAATGCAGACTACTTCGTATGTGGAACCGTGGAAACATCTGGAGAAAATGTCCAATTCGTTTATCAGCTTTATAGGACTGCGACAGGGGAAAGATTGCAGGAAATAACCGGCTCCGCTGCAAATCCAAGAGAAAGCCTTGATGTCGAGTCGTTGCAGAAGGCACGACTCTTATCACAGCAATTTAAACCTTAGAGGCGATAACAAAGCCATCCACTTGAGAAGGGAAATTTTTAAAAGCCCTTGCCAAATTTTCAATTGTCGCACCAGTAGTGTAAACATCATCTATTAATAGAATTTTCTTATCTTTAAATCTCTCTAAATTTTTCACGTAAAAAGCCCCAGAGAGATTCTGAAGACGCTCATTCCTCGTTAAATTTGCCTGCTGGACGGTGTATTTTACCCTCCTAATCCCCTTTTTCATCAAAGGAATATCGTACGCTCTTGATAAACTTTCTGCAATCAATTCACTCTGGTTGAACCCCCTTTCCCTAAACCTTACAGGATGAAGGGGGACGGGCACTATAAAATCATAATTCAGTGAAAATCCTGATAAAAAACGGGAGAAATAATGGGCAACCTCCTTTCTTTTCCCGTATTTGAACTCTTCAATTAATTTTTGCACCTCATCCCGATATTCGAAAACTATGTAGACCCGAGAAAGGCGATCCGAGTCAGGAAAAAAGACTTTATTAACTCTTTTTTCCTCAAATTTCTTGCAGCAATCCTCACAGAGAATACCTTTAGAAGGCTTCCCGCAAATGTAGCAAAAAGAAGGAAAAATCGCCTCTAATAGAAACTTAAGCACCTTTAAAGGCTAATTGCTTGCCGTTTTTTACGCAAAACAAAATACATAATAAGAGAAGCAACCATTATCGCAATAGATATCCACTGATTTATCGTAAGAAGAAAAACATTTTCCGGTTCGTAATATCTTGTAAAATCAACGAGAAACCTTATTAAGGAAGCGAAAAACATATAGAACAAAAAGATAAAGCCGTCAAAAGGCTTCTTTTGTTCAAGCTTCAGCAAAACAAAAAACAGTATCAAATTAGCAAAGGATTCATAAAGCTGGGAAGGGTGAATATGAAGAGAATCCATAACTTCATAAGCTGGTGAGCCAGGAGGAAACACCACACCCCATGGAAGATGCGTTTCTTTACCGAAGCAACAACCATTGAAAAAACACCCCCATCTTCCAAAGAACATACCGAGGGCGAGAGCCTCAGAAGCAAAGTCTGCAATGGGCCAGAAGGGAAGGTATTTTTTGTTCTTTACCAAATAAATGATACCTACTACAAGGGCAAAAAGAAAACCACCAAAAAAGACAGCACCGCCCTCCCAGAATCTTATAATCTCTGAAGGATGCTCTTTAAAATACGGGATATGATACAGCACATAGAATATTCTCGCGCCAACTATTGCTGAAAGCGCTACCCAAAAGCCAAAATCCCATATCTTTTCCGTACTTATACCCATCGTACGGGCTCTCTTAGCTACGTAGCTGATACCCACAATAAAACCTATTAAAACAAGAACTCCCCAGCTGCGAATCTCAAGGGGACCTAATCTGAACAGAATTGGATGCATACAATACCTCCCTAATTTTGGCTTATTATAAATTAAAAAAGGGGGAACTAAAAGTTCCCCCTTTTATTTTCGGGCTATAAGGCTTTTACGCCTTTTCTACGTGAACAGCTTTCGGTCCCTTATTGGTCCTTTCCACATCGAACTTCACGCGCTGCCCTTCTTCCAGTGTCTTGTACCCTTCTCCTTCAATATCGGAGAAGTGAACGAACACATCACCAGATCCATCCTCAAGTTGGATGAATCCATAGCCTTTCCGCGAGTCGAACCATTTGACCCGCCCGTACTTCTTGGTGTTACCCATTTGAAACAACCTCCGTTAAAATTGTTTATTAAGAGTATGCTAATTATGCTACCTAAGGGGGGTCTTGTCAAGTTAATGTGCCCTGACTATATCTTTAATCTTCATTAAACGGGTGATGTCCGACCTTTCCATTTCGGAAAGCTTCATTGAAATGAACTTAATCGTTGACTCAAGCTCCGGAATTAAAATGTACTCTAAGGCATTTACCCTTCTTCTTGTCTTTTCTACTTCAATAGCCAAAAGTTCAAGATTTTTCTCCTTTTCAGCGAGTTCAATTAAATCCTTGTATGTTTTCATAAGAGATTCGAGAGACACATC
>CAZZKY010000053.1:0-5141 GCA_964654765.1 uncultured bacterium
CTCAACAACCAAAACATGTTTAAAACCAAGTTCTACTAAAGTTTCAAGGGTAACATAACCCTGCCTACCAGCACCGAGAAGCAGAATCATATAATAACCTCCTCAAAAAAATTCTAAACCACAGATCACGAAATAACCAAACCTTCGTTCATAACTAACAAGGCAAAACTATACTTAAAAATTAATTCATTAACCGCAAATTAATATGTTCGCATTGCTAACTTTATAATCTCACACATGACATCAAGGTTTGAAAAAATCAGAGAAGATATTCTGACGCAAGACCCACTGAAATTGATGTGGAAACTTTCCCTTCCCCTTGTTGTCTTAAATTTTGTTCATCTAATCTACAACCTGACCGATACTTTCTGGCTCGGAAGATTAGGAAGAACCGCTGTTTCATCTCCAACGCTATCTTGGCCAGTTTTCGGAACGATTATGAGTCTTGGAATGGGGTTTGGAATCGCTGGCTTTGCCTTCATTTCACAATATCAGGGCAGTGGAGAATTTATTAAAGCACAAAAAGCTATGGGAAATTTATTTACCCTCTTTCTAATGTTTTCAATTTTAGCTGGCACCACGGGTTTTATCTTTACTCCATCTATTCTGAAGACTATGAGGATTCCTCCTGACACTTTTGATAACACGGTTATTTACTTGAGGATAATGTTCGCAAGTATCCCCTTCTCCTTTCTCGGTTTCGCCTTTTCCTTCGCACTAAGAGCCCTTGGAGATACTCGAACCCCTACTTTCATTAATATCCTTGGAATGATACTTAACGTAGCACTTGATCCTATACTCATTTACGGGTTATGGGGCTTTCCCAAAATGGGAGTATTGGGAGCTGCTCTTGCCACAGCAATATCAAACTTTTTCTCATCCCTTCTTGTCCTAAGGCTAATTCAGACAGGCAAAATGGGATTAAAAATGCACTTAAGTGACCTAAAACCGGACCTAAAACTATCAGTAAATATCATAACAAAAGGGTTGCCAGCAAGTATTGGGCAGTCCCTCAACTCCCTCGGATTCGTGTTTTTAGTGAGTATAATATCGAAATTTGGTTCTGTTGCGGTAGCTGCCTATAGCATTGGAGATAGGATTATACAACTCATCTTCACCATTTCAGATGCCATCAATCAGGCCCTCGGTTCCATTCTCGGTCAGAATCTGGGAATTAAAAACTTTAGCAGGGTTAAGGAAGCAATAAAAAAGGCAGTCTTACTTAACGCGGGTGTCATCAGTTTGTTTGCAATTTTTATTTATTTAGGAAGGGGAGAATTAATCTCAATCTTCATAAAAGACCCTCAAGTTATCCTTGAAGGTAAAAACTACATTGAAAAATTTATAGTTGCGATGCCATTTTTTGGAGTTTTCGGAGTCTTTTCAAGCCTTGCTATGGTCTCAGGAAGAACAACAGAGGGGATGGCTCTTGGTCTAATAAGATTGTGGGTATTAAGAATTCCTATGGCTTATTATTTTGGAAAACTATATGGAACCACTGGTGTATGGATAGGAATGAATTTGAGTAACATTATCGCCTGTTTAATGGCTTACCTGTGGTACCTTAGAGGGACCTGGAAAAAGACCCTTGTATGAAGCCCCTCTCAATGGAATATACTTAAAATCAATGACCTTAATCTCGTGATGTACCAGATTCTTTGGTCTTTTTGGCCACCAGAGGTATATTTCCACATACATAGGCTTGTTTGGTATAAAAATTTTATCAGTTACAACCCATTTTTTTATCGGTTTCTCCTTATCCTTTTTGACTTCGCAGGACTTAAAAACGACAGAATCTGGATACCAATAGATGTAATGTCTTGTTATACTCTTCTTTCTTAATTTGATTGGAAATCTCTCTATAACCCTTTTAACGCTGTCAGGCTTTTTCCAGTTGCCAAACTGCCTGATTATCCCATAGTTCCCCGAAGGATACAAAGGATTTCCCCATTTAGAAAACTCCATATCGACCTCAAAAGTCCCTGCCTGAAAGTCATATAGGAAAGGTGCGAAACAGGCATCTTTAAGGTTTGACAAATCTCCTTCAACGGTGAAAATGAAAGTTCCATAAGAAAAAGGTTTTTCAGAAATAATCCCAGAAGACAAATAAACCAATCCTGTGTCAGTGGACTTTACCTCCGCACGAAATATCAGGGCCCTTCTTGTTTTTTCGAGCATTTGCGAAGTAAACTGATTTTTACTTCGTTCGTCGTAATTCTCAAAAGTTTTCCACCTGTAACCAAAGAACTCAAAGTTATATGTGTTTAAAACGAACAGAATTAAAAAGAGAACCATGCTAAATTAAATAATAAAGCATGCTCAACAAAACAAGCAAAAATCCTGGAACTAAAGTGCTTCCATATTTAATTTTTATTCCCTTTTCAAAAAGAAGGTGATAAAGCTCATAGGCCGTCATACTCGCAAAAAACCCAGCGTGGAAAGAATATGAATAGCTGGCTTTAAACTCTTTACCGTTGAGAATGTAAATTCCCAACAAAAAAGTTAAATAAATTGCGAAAAATATGAAAAACCCGAGGAAACCCTTAACAAATTTCTTCCGATTATCTCTTTCGACAATCAATAATATTGACCACCTCTCGTAAATCCACTTAATTATAGAAAAAAAGAGAAAACCAAACCACAACGAATTAATGAGATACATTTTGGCTCCTGGAAAAAATCTTGAAAAAAGGGAACCACCAACCGCAACCCCAACACAAAGGGGACAGAAGGCAAAAAGAAGTTGGAGGGTTATAAGTTTCATCTCTTTATGTACCTCTCTAAATATTTTATAACTCTTTCCTCACCCACCATTAGTTTACTCTTACGTGCGTCAAAAATTGCAGGAACCTTTAATGTATCCAAACCACTCCTTTTTACAACTTTTACAAATTCCTCGTAATTATAATCGTTGTAAAAGACCTCTTTTAATACGACAGGCCTTTTAAACTTGGTTTTTAAGGTAAAATTTACAACGCTTAGGCAATGGGGACATTCTGCCGAATAGTAGAGATAGAGGGCTTTAGTTTCCTCTCTAAAGGAAAATATTGAAAGGAAAAAGAATATGCAAAAACCTATAAATCCAATCGCAAAGTTCTTTTTGTTCATCTCTTTAAATTTTAAAGATTTTAAGGCGTAAAAGGAAAGGGGGGCTGGCCGATTGGAACATATTTGAGGAAGCTCCCTTGACCAGCCCCGAGACGTTGGATTCAAAACTTCAATTTCTAAAGCTATTTCTGCACATTTTTTAAAATTTTCTCCAGTTCCTGAATGTAATCTTCCAGCGCTTTCCTCCCCGATTCAGTTATCTTTACAACAGTCTTGGGCTTTTTCCCTTCAAAAAACTTCCTTATTTCCACATAGCCTGCCTCTTCCAGTTTGGTAAGATGCCTGGAAAGGTTCCCTTCCGTGGTTGAAACAATCTCAAGAAGCTCCTTAAAAGAGAGCTCGCTATGCTTCGCAAGGGCAACCATTATTCTCAGGCGAACTGGCTCGTGGATTATAGGGTTCATAGTCAGCCTGTCATTAATTTTAAATTAAGATATACATAAAAAGCTATATAGAAAATGCCATAAACTGTCATAGTAAGTGCAATTGCATGTGCTTTCAAAAACAGGAAGGCAATAAACCCAGCAAGATTGGTAAGAAAGGAAAAGAGGAATAAGGACCTTTCCGAAAAGAGGCCCCACAAGCCTAAGGCAAAAACAATTACTCCAGGCCACAAAAGGTATAAAAGCTCAGGAGTTTTGGACTTGATGCTTGCAAAGGTCAAAAGGACACAGAAAAATAAAATATATCCCCAAAGCGTTGGCATAAAGGCAAATCTCGTATTTCTTGTGGCTTTTCTCATGTTAAAGTACAAACCCAGTATCATAATCAGAGAGAATAGGCCAAAGGAAAAATAAGTAAACCGAGAAGCTAAGAGGAGTATATAAACCCCAAAGGCTAACAACCAGTAGATAACAGCAGTCCACTTTGTCCACTTAAAATTGTCGAGCAAAAAGAAAAAAGGAAGAAGGAAGTAGAAATACCTAAAGTCCTGCGTGAAATGAACAAATAGCGAAGCGACAAGTTGATAAAGACCCCATATCAGGAACTCGCCCTTCGCGGCGCGAAGGGCGAGTTCCGTTTCTCTCTTAAGTAAATTTTTTATCTCATCCAGGGCAGAGAGTGCCTCCTTAATCTCTTTTTCCATCATATCCACCTCCAAAAATCAAACTCAAGCTAAAGGAAAAAGATCCAAGGGGGGAATCGGGTGAATTTAGAAGTTCACCACCCTCATCAAACCTCCATTCCCTTGACAAGATTGTATTGTAAGACAACATTGCCATTAAACCTACAGGAATTCTCTGTGGAACAATAACGAACCCGATAGAAGGGGAAATTGAAAATCCTCCCCTTGAGATGTTAACTTCCCTTTCTGGATTAGTCCATACACTATCCCAGCTTAAACCCTGAAACCTTCTTCTAATTCTAACCCCTTCACCAAAACCACCAATTCCCAGCATTAAAAACGGATTAAAGAAACCGAAAGAAACAGGGATGTGCCCTACTTGGAAAAAACCACCGCCTATACTGTAAGTTACCTCTACAGTATCGTTAATTCTTTTTTCTGACGCTCCAATTCCACCACCTCCAATCAACGTTTTGCCGAGGATAGAGAAACCATGCCCTCCTTGCATAAAAAGGTATTCCATCTTCTCCATCCCTAATTTCGCGAGTTCATTATTAACGCTATAGTTGTTGAATCTCACCACGCCAGCGGTATAACCGCCAAAGCCCCCGTACAACGCACCTATTAGTGCTGCAGTTATTATAGCACCCACCATTTTTGACCTCCTTTTTGTAAAGAACTTTACAATGCAAAGTATATTGTATGAGAGATGTATTGTCAAGTAGCAAGCAAAAACACCCATAAATTCAAGCAAAATAGCACCTATTGACCCGAGCTCATGAAAATATTAACTACTCAGCTTGCAAAGCTGAAGAAATCGATAACTCAATTGGCAGCTATTGACATTTTGAGGTACAAATGCTATAATTTTGCTATGGACTTAATGCGTTTAATTGAGAAAGTTGAAGAATATAAGGAAAAACATAGCTCTATAACAAGAGCACTTTCAAAATTAAATGACTTTTAC
>CAZZKY010000054.1:0-6445 GCA_964654765.1 uncultured bacterium
TATTAGCAATAGAATACATAATGGGCGCACAGGCTATTGAGATTCTCGGAATAGAAATGGCTTCCAGTACCTCTAAAAAGCTAATTAAAAAGTTGCGGGAATATGTTCCCTTTCTTGACCATGATAGATTTATGTACGAGGACATTCTGTCTACTGAAAACCTCCTTGCGGAAAAATTAATTTAAATAAGTTAAATTCCCGCCGCAACAGGACAAATTAATTTGAGTTCATGAAATTTCGTTTCGCTCACTAATTCGAAGGCCTTAACTTCAATGTTTAAACCCCACACCGTTCCTTTTATACCCGTACTTTCATTAATGTAACTCCATTTTGAAAAAGCCTGGGACTTAAACTGAGATTCATTGACTGAAATAATTATATAGACCTTCCCCTTTTCCATGGTATCAAGATCGTCAGGTGACGGGACGGCTTCGGCCGGAAGGTTCTTCAATCCAGTATGGGAGTGAAAATCACCAATCATTTCAAGTCCCATCTGGAGATTCTTAATAATCTCTATCACCCTCCTTTCCCTTTTCCTGTTCAGCTCCACGGAAAATGGGCTTCTCCTGGCACTTATAATTGGGATAGCATGTTCGATCACATACCCGTAGTTGAGTTTGTATCCTAAAAGCAGTCCATAGTTTTCAAGTTTATATGTCTCCACCGTTGAGACTATCATACTCAAAAATGCAGGCGGTTCAATCACTACCCTTTTCATTTAATCTCACCTCGAAAACGGTCTCTACGAAAGGTTCTGACTTTACAAGTTTTATTTTTCCACCGTGAATTACTTCCACAATTCTTCTTGAAAGAAGTAATCCTATACCCCAACCATGCTCCTTCGTTGAAAAAGACTCCTTAAAGACCTTTCTGGCTTGTTTAGAATCAAAACCTTTCCCATTATCAACAAATCTGATAACTACTTCCCCACCTTCTCGTAAAGCCTTAACTACAATTTTTCCGCTTGGTCCCAGTGCTTCATAAGAGTTCTTAATTAAATTTTCAAAGGCCCAGGCAAGGAGCTCCCTATCCGCCTCAACGGTAAGACCTGTTTCACACTCGAGTATAACTTCGACATTCTTCAAGAATCTTTCCTTTAATTCGCTAATTAATTCTTTAAGCATTTCATCAACACGTACCATTTCCTTCTTCACCTTTCCACCCACCCGAGAAAACCTCTGCAAAATAGACCTGAGTCTTAAAACATCCTTTTCTATCGCATTTATCACCTTATCACTACAATCTCCCGTCTTCAAAAACTCGAGCCACCCCATTAAAGCGGAAACGGGGGTTCCCATCTGATGCGCAAGACCTCTGGCAAAGTTTGCCCAGATTGTCTCAACTTCGTAAGTATGGATTACTCTCCCAGCTTCCACCAGGAAAATAGAAGCTGCTAAACTTATAACCAAAACCACAAAAGGTAGCAGTCTGATCCAAGTGGTATATTTTGGATATCCATAATAAATATACCCTATAACCTCTTCGCCCTTCTTAACCTCGTAAGGATCATGTTTTTCCCCTAACTTTCCCATCCAAGATATAAGTCTAAGGTAATCGGGGTCATCCTTTAGTAGGTCTGGACGATAAAGCATATTAAGGGTATATTTCTCTGCTGGAACGTCTATAGATGCCCACGCTACCGGCAAACCGAGTTCGTTGGTCATCACAATGGGAAAGTTAACCTCACGGAGGATTTCCTTTATTTCGGCAAAGGCTAACTCAACATTCTCGGAATGGGCAATTATTGAAGAAATAAGTAATGTGATAGCCTTTGATTCAGCATCAATCCCCTTTTCAACTTTTCTTGAAACAGGTAAAACTAATGCAAGGGACAAGAGGAATAGAATGCCTGCAAAAATAAATACTCTATAGCCTACACCTCTCATAATGTATATTGGAATTGAGCGTCAAAAAGCCTCTTGTAAAGCTCGCAACTTCGGTAAAGTTCATTATGTTTTCCAACAGCAAGGACTTCTCCCTCATCCAGCACGACTATCTTGTCTGAAGACAAAACCGTTGCCAAACGATGGGCTATGGTTATCACCGTTGTATCCTTAGTAATTTCTGCAAGGGCCTCTTTAATGGCCTCTTCCGTTTCAGAGTCCAATGCAGAAGTAGCCTCGTCAAGAACAAGTATAGAAGGCTTCCTTAAAAGGGCTCTTGCAAGGGCAATCCTCTGTCTTTCGCCTCCAGAAAGGGTAATGCCCCTTTCACCTACCTTCGCATTTAACCCATCAGGAAACCTTTCATAAATTTCTTCAACTTTTGTTTTCCTACAGATGTCCCTCAAATCCTCTTCGGTGACATCCCCAGCTGCATACACCAAATTATCTCTAATTGTTCCACCAAATAGTATTACTTCCTGAGGCACTACTGCTACCTTCGCTCTGAAGGAATCGTAGTCATATTCGTATAAACTTACGCCGTCTATAAGTATCTCACCTACTTCTACTTTATAAAATCCAAGAATGATGTCCACCAAAGTGGTTTTACCAGCACCTGTTGGGCCAACAATAGCCACCTTCTCACCCTTTTTAATCTCAAGATTTATGCCTTTCAAAGTAAAACCCGCTTTAGGGTAAGAGAATGTAACATTCCTCAATTCAATTTTTTCTTTGATCCCTTCAAAAGGAATCTTCCCTTCCCATTTATATTCAGGCAAATCAAAAATTTCTAAGAGCCTTTTTGAAGCAGCAGCGCCTTCCTGCAAATAAACGTTTATTTGAGATAAATGCTTGAGAGGCGAAATCATCGTAAGGGCTGCTGCAAGGAAAACGAAAAACCTGTCAGGGGTCAAAATTTGCAACTTGAAAATGAGAATACCACCATATACCAAAAGCATTGCCGCAACGGTCATCGTGAGGAACTCCGTTAAAGGAGAAGCTAATGCACCCAAGTAGTGAAACCGGAGCACAGATTTGAAATAGTCTTTTGAACTCTTGTTAAACCTTTCCTCTTCCTTTTTTTCAGTTCCAAAACTTTTTATAACCTTTATCCCGGTAAGAGTTTCATAAAGAACTGTTGCAATATTACCCATTTTCTCCTGTGATACCTTTGATCTCTTACGCAGTCTCCTACTTACAGCTGTTATAACGAGAAGAGTTGCAGGAATTACAAGAAGTGCGAAGAGAGTCAAATGCCAGCTTGCCAGAAATGCCAGTATTAGGTATGCAGTCAGTGTTGCAGTCTCACTGATAAGTACATAAACACCATGAGTAATTGAAGTTTTAAGCAAATTAATATCGTTAATAAAATGTGAAATGACCTCTCCCGAGCTCTTTTTGTGGAAAAAAGAGAGGGGTAAGGAGAGTATTTTTTTAAACAGTGCTTCCCTAAGGTCCTTTACAACCTTTTCTTGAACATAAACTCCTGACAACTTCTGAAAATAGGTAACGATTGCCTTCATAAGATAAAAAACAACAATCAACAGGGCAAGGTTTCTTACAGCCTCAAGAGGTGGCACCTGAAGGATAAAACGGTTAAAAATCTTTCCAACAACAGGTAACTTTTTTTCTGAGTAGAGTGGAGCATTTTCTTTATAAAAGAGCATCCTTAAAACAGGCGAGATGATACCAAGGGAAAACCCATTGAGCATAGAAGAGATTGATAATAAAAGGAAAGCTACAACAAAGGAAACCAGGTTTTTCTTAACAAAGCGGAGCATTCGAAAATATTCTTTCATTTCTGAAGGCCAATTAAAGAAGAAAGTGCTTTCTTGAAATCACCCCTATCTATGATAAGCCTTCCTGTTTCTCTTGGGAGAAATTTTACTTTTTCAGGAAAAAGATAGGTTTTTACTCCGAGGACCTGGGCAGGGTACGTGAATATTGATAACTCTGATAAAAAGAGATCTGCCAGAGATAAAATTGCAAGAATTAGCTTAGAATCCATAACCCAGAGCGATTCTTTATCAATAAAAGTCAATCTATCTTTTGTTAAATAAGAGAGATACTGCTTTACAAGAGCCTCCCGCTTTGGGTTCAAGTCACTTACGACCAGGATATTCTTTTCAGTATGACCTCTAAATTTTATGTAATCTCTGGCTTTCGATTTTTCTTCGCTTGACAAAGAAATATGAAAGTCTTTTTTAGGAATCCCAAAAGTCGAAGCAAAATTTCTGTAAATTACATCCACTTCTTGACCAAGTGGCTTAAAGACGACGGTGAAATTCTTTAAGTTCTCGTTAGAAATAGCAAAAGAATACGTAGGATATAAAAGATCGTACCTTTTGGACTCTCCGTAATCAAGGTTTATAACAAGAGTTATGCCCTTTTCCCTGTAAATTGCCTTCAAAAATTCCTTTTCTTTTTTGAACTTAAACCAGTAAATATGGTCGGGAAAAATTGATTTAAGAAGATCCACTTTTCCATCTACAGGATAAAATATATGGCTGGTCTTCTTAAAATAATGAACAAAATTCCAGATAGAATAAAGTGAATAAGAGAACAAAAGTGGATTTTCGGGTACTATAAACACACACCTCTGAGCCTCGCCAAGCTTTCCATTGAAGTAAAACTTTGACTGCATAAGAAAATGATAAAATATAAGATAGATTAAATCAAGAAAAACTATTTGATTAATTGTGTGAAATATGCTATAATTTTACCACTCTTTGAAAAAAGCCGGGGTGGCGGAATTGGCAGACGCACATGGTTGAGGGCCATGCGGGAGCTAATCCCGTGCGGGTTCAAATCCCGCCCCCGGCACTTTTTTAGATTTTCTCCATTCTTTCGTAAGGATCACCCTGGGAACAAATTTTGATAAATACACTTAAAATCTTGGGGTCAAAATGGGTTGGTTTTGTTTTTTCGTCACCTATAAGCATAATCCTTAAAGCCTCCTCATGGGACAGGGCTTTTTTATAAGGTCTTTCACTCCTTAATACATCGTAGGTATTAACTACTTTTACTACTCTTGCAGGGAAAGGAATCTCCTCACCTTTAAGCCCAAAAGGATAACCAGTACCGTCATAATTCTCGTGGTGGTAAACCGCAATCTCCCTCGCTATTCTTAACTCCGGGTGAGAGAGCAGCCTTTCAGCATCAATTGTGTGCCTTCTTACAACGGCCTTTTCCTCCTCAGTAAGGGGCCCGTTTTTAATTAGTAACGAGTGAGGAACAAAAATTTTTCCTATGTCGTGTAAAATCGAAAACTCAACGATCGAATTCTTATAATCCTCATCGACTTCAATATTTTCAAGGATTAATTTAGTCAGATACTTTACCCTCCTAAGATGCCCGGCATCTTCAGGATCGAACCTTTCGGCAAGAACTGCTAACTTTTCAGAAAAGTTATAAAAAGCTTCTTTAAATTTTTTTAGGAGAATTTCGTTTTCTGCAATCTTTTGATTTGCTCTTAAAACATAAAGACGCAAAACTTCCAAAAGATCCAGAGTCTCCTTTGTGTGGATTTTTACCCCCACTTTCTTTGGATCTTCTAAGTGTCCTTACCATCTCAATAATTTTGGTTAGCGTTTGGGTTTCTTCTGTAACCAATTTCTCGAAATATAAGGCAACCACAGAAAGGACAGCAATTAAAATTACATAAACCAGTAAATTAAACAAAAAAACCGAGAAAAGGGAATAGAAGTCTAACCTAACAAACAGCAAAGCCTTTAATTTAGTTGTTCCAACATGAAATTCAATGTTTTCCTCAATATCTCTATAGAACGGGTGCCTTTTGAAAATTTTTTCAGGAAAAGGTTGAAAGTACTCCATAAGCGGCCTTTTGGCTACATTGTAAATCCCAACTTCTTTGATAAAAACTGACAGTCTTTTTAGTTTTTCAAGATTGCCAGAATAAACAACAGGATCCACGTCTAAGGAGAGGGTCACAAAATAATTCGTATCTACCCTCGTGTATAAATAGGAGCGA
Organism: uncultured bacterium; assembly: GCA_964654765.1. Classification (GTDB taxonomy): domain Bacteria; phylum Hydrothermota; class Hydrothermia; order UBA1063; family UBA1063; genus UBA1063. Next base: position 5,875 of record CAZZKY010000054.1, read on the forward strand.
ATTTTTGCATCCCTTGAAGAAAAACTTACAGGTACAAAATATGTTTCCTTTCTATTCAACTTGCCCACGCTATCCCATAAGGTTCCGAATCTTTTCAAGTCTAAGTTTAAAAACTCCCTTCTGGTTGAGAAAACTACGATTCCGTTACTTTCAATTACTGAAATTTCAACGTTGCTGTAAAAAGAGTCTGGCATAGACCCTTGAAAATAGCCCTTCAAAAAACTCAATATGTTTTCTGGACTTTCAAGGTTGGTTTTTAAAACATCTTCAAATACCTCAACATTATTTATAAGAAGGCTTTCTAAATAAACCTTTCTTACCATTGCACCTGCGTAAAGCTCGTTTACGGTTTGTTTCAAAATTAGCTCAACCCTACCGGGGATTTTTTGCTCTATACTTTTCGCCAGATTGTTTATTCTCTCTTCTGTATAGAACAAATAGAAGGCGCCAAAGGTTGTAATAATTGGAATCAAGATACCTCCAAGAACTATTGCAACTCTCTTCCTAATAGATTTCATCTCTCTCCGTAAAGGTTATCATAATCAATCTTCTCAATCTCTTCAATAAATAT
>CAZZKY010000055.1:0-10952 GCA_964654765.1 uncultured bacterium
TCGGAGTTTGCGAATATGTTGACCTTATAGGAAGGATTTGAAAAAATCCTTATTTTGACAGGTGTTTTTTCGGTTACAGCAAGCCACGTCGGACTCATATAATTTGCCCTTTGGATGTAAACCTTGAAGGAGTCTATTTGCGGTTTTGCAAAAATCCTTACAATCGAAGGCGTTGTAACAAAACCAAAGAACTTTCCAAAAACCTTGTAGTTTCCTTCAGATTGAAATCTGATCTGAACTGCGGTATCCTTTGCAATGAAGAGTGGTTTTGAATTTTCTTTTAAAAGGTAAAATTTGACCCTTCTCTCAGATCTGAAAGTAATTGTTGTGTCCTTGAAAGCGATGACATAGTAAGGCGAAATTTGACCCTTTGGAACTTCTCTGAGCCCTGAATAGACAGAAGGGAATAGGGCAAATGCTAAAAGGATGAAGATCATTGAATATAATAAAAGTTTTAGTTCGGGTAAAAGGTTTATTTGTATTTTGAGTTTTTTCTGAAGTTTCTCCTTTACCCTGTCTTCGAGAAGTTTTAAGAAGGGTGATTTACTTTTTCTCAGCTCGTAGTAAGAAATTAAAGACTCCTCAAACTCAGGATTGGAGTTTTCTATCAGCCATAAAAAGGTTTTAAAGTTTAGTCTTTGAATTTGGCTTCTAACAGAAAGTGCGAAAAATCCTGCAAAGATGACTTTGACAATGGTATAAGCGGTGGAGAAGGGTTTAATCGCTAAAAGAACTAAGACAAGGCTCGCAAATAGAAGAAGAATTTTAAAGAGGATTTTTAATGTGTAGGTTATATAAAGCGGAATTAATTTTTTAAGCATCGATTAGAACTCTAAGCCTGGTGGTGCGTAATTTTCAAAGCGGGTATACTCTTTGATGAAGGTGAGTTTAATTTCGCCCACCGGCCCATTTCTGTGCTTTCCAACGATTACATCAACCACATCTTCTTCTGGCGGAGGCCCTGAAAAGTTAATTTCGTCTTCGAGCCTTGGTTTGTGTAAAAATATAACAAGGTCGGCATCCTGTTCAATGGCACCAGACTCTCTAAGGTCAGATAGCTGTGGCCTTTTGTCTGAGCGCTGTTCGATAGCTCGTGAAAGCTGGGATAGGGCTATTACGGGTATTTGCAATTCCTTTGCCAGTGCCTTTAATGACCTTGAAATGGCAGAGATTTCTTGTTGTCTATTTTCTGCATTTTCTGGGCCCTTAATAAGTTGAAGATAGTCTACAAAAATTGCCTTTATATCATGTTCCCTCTTAATTCTTCTTGCTTTGGCTCGTAACTCTAAGATTGGTATTGAAGGTGTATCGTCTATGAAGATTGGAGCTTTTTTTAATTGCCCTGCAGCAATAGTTATTTTTTCGAAATCTTCTTCCCGTATTATACCTTTTCTTAGCTTTGAAATGTCAACTCGTGATTGCATGCAGAGAAGCCTTAACCCTATCTGGTCAACAGGCATCTCAAGGCTAAACATAGCAGTAGGGATGCCGCTTTCAACACTGAGGTAACGCATTATGTTTAACGCAAGGCTTGTCTTACCCTGGGAGGGTCTTGAGGCTATGATTATCAAGTCTCCGTTGTGAAAGCCCGTTGTGAGTTCATCAAGGTCCTTAAATCCTGTGGGAAGTCCTGTAATGTTTGATCCGGTAGCCCTTATTCTTTCTATTAGCTTTACATTTTCACTTACCAGGGTTTCCATTGAAACGAATCCCTTTCGGATTTCCCTTTCTCTAACGCTTAGGATCTGCTGCTCTGCGTGATCGAGCAGTTCCTCGGCAGGAAGTGCTCCTGTGTATGCTTGCTTTAGAATTTCTGTCGTATTTTCTATTATTTTTCTGTACACGGATTTCTCAAGAAGAATTTTGCAGTGGTTTTCAATTAAGGCAGGAGAGATAACACTTTCGGCAATGGCCATTATGTACTCTGGCCCACCAATTTCGTCTAAGAAGCCTTTTTTCTTTAATTCTTCTACTAATGTAAGGGGATCTACCGTTTTCTTTGTTTCGAAGATTTCAGAAATGGTGTTGAAAATCTTTTTGTGAGCATCCAGGTAAAAATCATCCTCTTTTAGCGTTTCAAGACCCTTAAAAAGGGCCTCTTCACTCAAAAGCATTGCACCGAGAACAGACATTTCCACTTCACGGGCAAAGGGAAGTTCCTGAGCCAGATTTTCGTTGACCTTCTTTTGGTTTCTTTTTTTGCGGTCTGTCATACTATAATTCTCTTTATTTTGGGTGAAAGTTTTGTAACGATCTCATAGTTAATGGTTCCACTTTTTCTTGCTAATTCCTCAACGGTTATTTGTTCCTGACCATCCCGCCCTATTAGCGTTACTTTGTCTCCAATTTTAATATAATCTATTACCTCTGAAGCATCAAAAATTATGTGGTTCATACAAATTTTTCCAATCACCGGAACTTTTTTTCCTTTGGCGATAATTTCGGCTTTGCCCTTTAAGTTCCACATATAGCCATTGCCGTATCCAAAGGGTATAGTTGCAACAAACATGTCTTTTTTTGCTATGAAAAGATGGTCGTAACTTACACCTTCACCTTTTCTAATTTTCAGAATGTCGATGATGGTAGAGTAGAGACTTAGAACTGGCTTGAAATTATCCTCTTTTGTTTCGTCGGCTATAAGACCATATAAAGAGATTCCGGGTCTTACACTATTTGTGAAGTCAAGAAGAAGTTTCAGAATTCCTGAGCTGTTTTCCATGTGAATTAAAAGATTTTCCCTTTGTGGAATTTTTTCAACAATGGATTTAAATTTTTCCGCTTGGATTTTTGCAAATTTCATGTTTTCGGGTAGAGTTGCGTAGTGGGAGAAAAGCCCTTGTAATCTAAGAGTTTTTGAGTTATATATTATTTCAAGAGCCTTTAAAAGCTCCTCGGGTGATAGGCCTGAACGATTCATTCCTGTGTTGATTTCAAGGTGAACCTTAATGGGATTGTCCAATTTTATAGAGTTTAACCAGTTTAGGTATTGTAGGTTTCCGACGAAGATGTGGAAATCAAGTTTTGATGTTTCAAGCAGCTCTTTCTCATTCAGAGGTGGTAGGGATATAATGATCTTTGCGTTTTTTGAATGCTCATAAAGTTCCATAGCTTCCTCAAAGTCTCCAACTACGAAGGCGTCTACGTGGTCCTTTAAGACATGAGCCACTTGAATCAAGCCATGACCATAAGCATTCGATTTTACTACAGCCAGTATTCTTTTCCCTTTAGCTTTCTCCTTTATTAAATTTACATTGTGAATTAATGCATCTTTTGATATCTCTATCCAGTTCAGTGACATATTAGATTCTCAATGCAAAACCTAAGTTGTAAAAAACGAAATTCTTTTTAGCCCCTTGATAGTTTGAGTATTGTGCTGAGAGATAAATTTTTAAAGGTTTATCAGTAATCTTGATGTCAGAACCGAAGCTGAGGCCCGTTGTATAAAAAGTTTTGGTGTAAGCAGGATTGTGGATCTGGAAGCGACTTATATCTATTTTTCCTTTTAGAAGGAGAACATCACCCGGAAGGGGAGGTGTTATGAAAATTGCTGGCGCGATACTCAATAATTTGATTTCAGAGTTTCCGGAACCTAAAAGTACAAAGGAAGAAGCCTCTAATGAAGCACCGGTTGATACAAACCGCCATTCTAATAAGTAAGATTCAACTCCTACGGTCCCACCACCCTTAAGCAGAGCTCTTGATTCACCGGCTGGTATTCCAATAGCTAAGTAGCCTTTTAAATTGAAGGCAGAAAAACTTACAAGAATTAAAAAAAGGTTCATTTTGTAGTTACGGAAATTCCGTCGAGCAAGACATAAGGAAATCTTGAGAAGGCTCCACTACCCATACTTGGTAAATCTTCAAAGTCACTGGATATCTCGATTACTCTCTGGAAATCTTCATAAACGTTACCAGAAATCATTGTATCTTTAACCCTGCCAATGATTTCACCATTTTCTATATAATACCCAAGCCCCACGTTTACAGAGTAGTCTCCCATCATAATGTTGGATTGTCCTGCACCAATAGGGAAAAGGAAAAGGATGCCTTTATCAAGACCCTTTACCATTATGTCCAACTGTCTGTTTCCTTCTTTAATAATTAGATTGTGAAAGCCCGGGAAGGGAAGCGATGCAAAGCTTCCTCTTTTTCCATTCCCTGTAGGTTTCATATTAAGGTCTGCTGATGTATCCAAGCTAAGCACAAAATTTTTCAAAACTCCATTTTCAACTATTGGTTTTTTCTCAGCTTTTATGCCTTCGTCATCGATGATACACCTTCCGGGCATATCGAGTTCTGGGTCGTCTAAAATTGTGATACTTTCGTGAAGGATTTTTTCATTGAGCTTGTTTTGAAGAGGTGACATTTTACGTGCCAAGCTGAGACCGTTTACACCCGAACCGATTGAGTGTGCAAGTGTAGAACCGACAACAAAGGGCGAAAAAATTACTTTATACTTCCCGGATTTTATTTTTGCAATCCTTTCATATCCTATAAGGGTCTTTTCCATTTCTTTGACTTTATTCCACAGTTCTTCTTTTGAAAATTTGCTTTTCGACCAGCCCCATTTACCCGTGAAGATGAACCCTGCCTCCGTTATTGTGAAGAGAGATAGTGAGAAGTCGAAGTATTTTACCCTGGAATAAGCTATTTTGTTGGTTTTGTAGTTGGTGAGGTAATTTTCCCTGTTCACTTCTTCCAGGCTGAAGTCAACTTTTCCGTGGTATTTCTCTTCCAGATAGTTTATTATTTCTCTTACATCACTGAAGAATGATTCAAAGTCAATTTCGCTCTCAAAATTTCCATATTCAAATTTTACCTCTTCGATTTCGGGAAAGTCGTACTTTACTTCTTTCGCATATTTGGCTGAGTTAACTGCGTAGTCGAGAACTTCCACATTGTCTATCTGGTTTGAACTACTGAAACCTACACGGCCGTCTTTTAAGACCCTAACCCCAACACCCTCTACGATTTTGTGAGAGATATCTTTGAGTTGACTCTGTTCAAAGTTGATGCCCTTTGTTTCAACCTTTGAGCAAAAGACTTCGTATTTTAAATTTCTATTTTTTGCCTCGTGAATTATTTTTTCCATTTATTTTCCTCCTATTACTACGTTTCTGATGCGAATATGAGGTGCCCCATCGGAAACTGGAAGGGGCATTTGGCCTCCCTTACCGCATCCTCCGAGTCCTCCGAAAATTTTGAGGTCATTTCCAATTGCGTCAATGTTTTTTAACGTCTCAAAAAGATTTCCTGAAAGGACAACATCTCTTACTGGTTCGGTAATCTTCCCTTTTTCAATTTTATAAGCCTTCGCTGCGGAGAAGGTGAACATTTCAAGCTCTGTCTGACCTCCAAGAGCACCAACTACATATAGACCTTTATCAATTCCTTCAAGGAGTTCCTCAAAACTTTTATCTCCATTTTCTATGTATGTGTTGGTCATTCTGACGAGGGGCATGTAGTTAAATCTTATGGCCCTTGAATTTCCGGTTGGTTCTTCATTCATGAGAGCCGCTGTGTATCGTGAATGGAGTCTACCTACCAATTTTCCGTTCTTAATAAGGTAGTTTTTCTTTGATTTGACTCCATCGTCATCGTAAGCAATGTAGCCCCTTTCACCAACCATGGAACCATCATCGACAACGGATAGGATTTCAGAAGCCATAGTACTTCCGAGGGTCATAATCTGTTTCAGTTTTTCGTTCCCGTAAACGTGGTCTGCTTCTGAGAGGTGGCCAAAAGCTTCATGAATGAAGACTCCGCCTATTTGTGGATCAAGAATTACTGTGTATACACCTCCCTCAACTTTATCGGCTTTCAGGAGGTCCAACACATCTTTTTTGATTTCCTCAAAATCTTTTTCTCTGTTTAAGACCGTTTCATAGCCTCTTAAATCTCCAAAGCTTTTTTGGGCTCTCTGGAGGATATTGCCTTCTTTCCCTACCACACTCGCTGCAACACCGCAGTAAGGCCTTTCTTCAATAATCTCTGTCCCCTCGGTGTTAAGGTAATATCTTGTTAGTAGCTCCTCTCGATATAGTACAGAGATTGCCGAGAATTTTTCATTACCCGTGAAAATGCTGTAATATCTTCTCACAAGTTCCACCTTTTCGTCAAAAGGAATTGACTCTGGATGGATAGAAATAGTGGGGACTACTTTGTCCTTTTTTGGTTTGTCTGGGAACAGTTCTATTTCTTTATCTGTTTTTATCAGTTTTGACAATTTCTCTGCACTGGCAAGGGCTTTTTCAGCATCTTCTGGCCTTGTGAAGGTGGCGAATCCAAAGGTTCCTTTGTTGAAAAATCTCACAGAACCGCCGGAGATGACATTTGTGGTAGAGCTTTCAATACGGCCGTTTACCATGTTGATATCGGTTACCTTCCATATTTCGAAGCGGATATCTGCGTATCCGCTTGATACCTTTCCGAGTACTTCCTTAAGTTTTTCCAGCATTTTTAACTCCTTTTACTTCACTACTTCAATTCTATAAGCTCTGATTTCTTCTTTGCCACGGAAAGTCGTTAATTTTCCTTCAATTTTTACTTTCATACCGGGCACAAGGTCGTAATGACCTGTGATAAAAACTTTCATCCCATCCATTAAATAAAGAATGGTATAGGGTTTGCCTTTCTTAGAGACTTTCTTTTCAACACTTTTTACTACACCATAAAAAATGGATTTCTTAGTTTCTGAATAGGGTGGAGCGCTGATCCCTGAATCTTTCCACAACTTTTCAAAGTACTTTTTGAATTCCTTTGCAACCTTTTCGCTTTCAATCAGGACATTGCTTTCATTGTTTTCTTGAAGACCATAATAAGTCCAGTTAGTGGAACCTAAAAGAACATATTTGGAATCGACTACGACAAATTTGGCATGGGTAGTTTTTTGTTTTCTGTCAGTTTTTATTTCAATGTTTGGTTGTTTTAAAAGTCCAGTTATCTCTTTTACCGACTCATAGAATCCTTTGCCAAGGAAAGATTCTCCACCCTCGAGAAGAATTTTTATCTTAACCCCTTGTCTGGATTTATCAATGAGTTTCGAAACTAACCTGTTAGAAAAACTTTCAGGTTTATCAGTATAGTAGGAAAACTGAAACATGCAAATTAAAATTTCCCCTTGTGCGTTATCAATTAGATTTGAGACAATTTCGCAGTAAGAGGAATTAAAAACCGTTTTTACTTTAGCGCTTTCATCGGTGTATTCTCCAACGAAGCCAAGCTGGAGTGCGATGAGAGCCAAAAGGAGTCCTCTAAACATGGTTTAATTTTAAAGGTGTTGATTTGAATAAAAGAATAAAATTTTAGTAGCAGGCAATTTGGTGAAGTTCAGAGGTCTTGGTTCTGCGATAGGTGGATACTGAAGTTTATTAAAAAATTGATCGGCATGTTTTCTGGTTTTTCTTTGAAGTTTGAGTGAACAAATTTATAATTCTTCCAAAGGAGGTAGGAATGTTATTATTTTTAATTGTGCTAACATCACAGTTCAGCCCATCGTCGGAAATCTCAGATTTTTACTCTGGCCGTTATTTTGCGACCAGTTTTCTATTGAAAGGGCCACAGGAGTTCATTCAGAATCCATCCTACTTATTTTTGATGAATAATTCTCATTTTTTTTCAAATTTTAGCAGTTTTTCCACTAAGAGCAAACTATTCATTTTGGGTGGGAATGTAAAAAGCGAACCGCTTACGGAAGGTGGGATTGTAAAAATTGGTGGAGAAAAGTATCCTTTAAGTAATATTTTTGGTACTTCAGGATATTTCAGGAAGGATACGTTGCAGTATGAAGATGCCGACCTTAACGGTTCTTATGATAGAGCAAGGGTAGTAAAGTTTGAAGTCAACGGAGATTCCACTGTTTTCAACCTCACAGCCATCGTTGGATTTCAGTTTGTTCACGAGAACTGGTTTGTATCAGCCTCTTTTCTAAAGTCTCAATTCAAAACAGAATATCAGAAACCGGGTGATACCTTGGAAAATTTTGGCTATTTTAACTATTCAATGATAGAAGCTACCTATCCAGATAACCGCTTTATAATGCAGAAGATCGGGTCCGGGGATTATGTAAGGAAAGATGTAGAAAACAAAAACTTCGTTCGCTTTGGTGCAGGAATAATAATGGATGATTCATCCTTCGTGAGCTTACTCTTGGGGTACAAGACTTCTGAACAGCGGACAGCAATTGGTGGTTACTTTTCCTGGACTGTTGACACTGATACTACTCGAGAAGAAACCCATGTTTTATATGACCAGGGCAGGGTAGATGAAGAGGTTTCATTCTTAGGAAAGGGATACTCTTTAAATTTCGACTACTTCTTCCCAAAAGGTCCAAAAAGTTTTAGAGAAGTGGGAATTTTTGTTCTAAAAGAAGGGAAAACGGTAGATAACATTTCAAAAGTTGATATGAGTTACTTGGGTAATTATAATACGGTGATTGACACTTTTACTTCAAAATACGACAGCTTAAGCTATAACGAGGAAAATTTTATGTCTTCCAAAGGAAAAACAGAGAATTACTTTAAAGCGTATTACACTGAAGTTTTTGAACTGAATTCCTCCACCAGGATTGCGTTTGGAATCAATGGTTACTACCGATACACTTATTTTAACCCTTCTTATGATTCTGTTGATTCGGTTTATGTGAGATATTGGGACGGTGATACTCTATCTAATGACCCTGATGACTATGAAAGGTTTGTGATAGAAAGGAAAGTAGGCCAAAAGATAACGGAGGATAAGGAGTATGCGATTCAATTCCCCGTTGCAGTTGAAGTTAATCCATTTAATTTGAAGGAGTTAACCCTCTGGTTTGGTAGTCTATTTAATTTTACCCATAAATTGGTTGCTGAAGAACTAAAGATTATCCCGCAAGGTGAAAGGATCGATTCCATAATAAGAGGGGATTCTTCAGTAAGCGTTGTAAAAACTCCAATCTCTCAGCTCAAGCAAAGAGCTTCTTACAGCTCTGAAAGTACAAAGGTCTTTTTGACCTACGGTTTAAGTGTAGAACTTAATAAGAATATAGCCGTTGAAGCCTACTTCAGGAACAGGCTGAGTAAATTTGATTTTGCAAACTTTGGAATAACTATTAGATTTTAATCTTACTTTTGGCTTTAAAACCGGTTGAGCAACTACTCTCCGTATATGAAGCTTTTTTAAAGTAATCTACGTTATTGGTCACTATACATCGAGGTTCGTGACGAGTGTGGCGTGTTCCATTATGTAATTTTTCCGTGGTTCTACCTTTGGTCCCATTAGTATGCTTATGAGTCTACTGGCCTGGGCTGCATCTTCCAGAGTTACTTTCTTCAAAACCCTGCGGGCAGGGTCCATTGTTGTTTCCCATAGCTGTTCAGGATTCATTTCGCCGAGACCTTTGTATCTCTGAATGGTGACGTTCTCAACTCCATGTATTCGTATAAATTCCTCTTTTTCTTCCTCCGTATAAACGTATTTTTCTTCTTTCTTTGCTTTCAGTTTGTACAATGGGGGTTGCGCGATATATATGTATCCGTGCTCAATCAAGGGTTGCATATACCTGTAAAAGAAGGTTAAGAGTAGGGTTCTAATGTGAGAGCCATCCACGTCGGCATCAGTCATAATTATGATTTTCGAGTAACGGGAATTTTCAGGAATGCAATTATCTCTTATTCCGGCGCCTATAGCCTGAATCAATATTTTAATCTGTTCATTTTCTATTACCTTTTCAAAGGGCGCCTTTTCAATATTAAGAGTTTTACCTCTAAGGGGCAGTATCGCCTGAAATTCTCTGTTACGGCCCTGCTTAGCCGAACCGCCTGCTGATTCTCCCTCTACGATGAATAATTCGGCCCTTGTCCTGTCTTTAGTAGTACAATCAGCAAGCTTCCCAGCGAGGCCGTTGGCATCCCAGGATGACTTCCGTCTTTCAATTTCTTTCGCTTTTCTCGCCGCTTCTCTCGCTCTCTGGTTTTCTAAACATTTCGTAATGATCAACTTCGCATCGTTGGGATTTTCTTCAAGGTATCTCGTGAATTCTTCATATACAGCCGAGGAAACAAGGCCACTGACATAAGAGTTGCCGAGTTTCGTTTTCGTTTGTCCCTCAAATTGTGGGTCTGGCAATTTAACATGAATGATGCAGGTAAGTCCCTCTCTTAGGTCTTCTCCTTGAAAAGCCTGACTTTCTTTTATCAAATTATTCTTCCTTGCAAAATCGTTTAATGCTCTGGTAAGCCCCTGGCGGAGTCCCGCAACATGAGTTCCATGTTCCGTGGTATTAATTGTGTTCACGAAAGAGATGAGTGTTTCTTCATAACCTTTGTTGTACTCTAATGCTACTTCAACTTCAACCTTTTCGTTTTCAAATCTTCTGTGGAAGTAAAAGGGTTTATCGTTTAAAACATATTGCCCTTCGTCAAGTTCTGCGAGGAATTCCTTTAATCCACCTTCAAACTGATACTCTTTGTATTTTCCTGTTCGCTGATCTTCAATGGATATTTTTACCCCTTTTACAAGGTAGGCGAGTTCTTTAAGTCTTTCACTTAATAATTCAAAATCGAAGTTTATGTTCTTAAATATTTCAGCGTCGGGTTTAAAAGTTACTTCTGTCCCATGTTCATCGGTTTCTCCAATGACTTCGAAGTCTTTGATCTTTTTCCCTCTTGAAAATGCTATGTGATAGATCTTTCCTTCTCTGTAGACTTTTGCTTCAAGGTATTCCGAAAGTGCATTCACTACGGAAGCACCTACACCATGTAAACCACCGGAAATTTGGTAAGCCTTCGATCCGAATTTTCCTCCCGCATGTAAGTACGTGAATACTATTTCTACTGCAGGAATTTTCTCTTCGGGATGTATGTCACCAGGCCTTCCTCTCCCATTGCCTCTTACTGTAATCATTCCATCTTCCCTAATTGTAACCGTTTTTTCTGTTCAAAATCCTGCAAGAGCCTCGTCTATGGCATTGTCCG
>CAZZKY010000056.1:0-12994 GCA_964654765.1 uncultured bacterium
TGGATTAATATTTACATATGCGCAAATATGCAGATATATTAAAAGTTATTGGTGACCTAAAGCGGCTCAAGCTGTACACACTTTTAGCCAAGTGTGGGGATAAGTACTATGTTTGTGAGCTCGCTGATGCCGTTGAAGATACCCATTATAACACTTCAAGACACCTAAATGAGCTTCGAAAAGCCGGACTTGTAGAAGAACAAAAGGTTGGTAGAGGGGTTATGTATTTCATTCCACAGACTGAAGAGCCATTTATAAGGATACTTGTAGAATTGGTTAAGAGTATCCCAGATGATTTCGTCAGGCGAGAAATGGAACTCTTGAAGAAGAGAGTGTCTTTCCGTGGTAAGGATCAGAGGTGCGTTTCAAAAATTTATCCTAATTGGAAACAGGAAGTTGAGTGAAAAAATATGTCTATAAAAGATTACCTAATCCCTAAATTTGCTACCTGCAAAGTTAAGTTTCAAGAGGTGAAACCCGGTGGTTACATACATCTGACCATGATGAGCACGAAAAATGTAGAATATGCAATCTGCTCTGCTGTGTTAATATTTGTAAATTATGGTGCGAGAAAAAGCTGCCGTTTGCAGATTTTAAATTAGATAATGGGGCATATCTCGTGAAATACAAGATGCTGAGGATAGAATGAGGAAGTGAAATGTATTGCAGATTGGATGGATAAAAGCATGTTAAGTGATAAAAATAATAAAGGAGGATTTATATGTCGTTCCTACTAAAACTTTTCGAAGGCGGTTTGCATGCGATAATTGATTACATTGCGAAACATACGATAACCTGCCTTGTCCCAGCCTTTTTTCTCGCTGGTGCGATGGTAACCTTTATCAATAAAAATAAAGTGTTACAATTTCTTGGTTCCACATCTCATAGGGCTCTTGCGTACATCTTTGCCGTTGTGGGGAGTTTCCTGATTGCGGCGTGTTCCTGCACCGTGATTCCCGTTGCCAGCGGACTTTATTTTGCGGGCGCAACCATTGGTGTTTCCTTTATTATCCTTTGGGTGGCTCCAGCAGCTAACGTGCTTGCCCTTGCTTACACAGGGTCAATTCTTGGGGCAAAAATGGCTGGCGTTAGATTACTTGCAGCGGTGCTTGTGGCAGTTTTGGTTGGACTTGTTATGGATCTTGCCTTTGGAAAGGAAGTGCGGGATATTCCGCAGGCACCTAAGCACCTTGCAGATGAACCACTCCTTAATTTAAAACATCTTATTTTGATGGTTTTGGTGCTTTTATCCCTTCTTATGCCAAACTATCTCGTCAGGACGGGAGCTTACATTTACAAGGTGCTTGTGTTCTTAGGGTCTGCATTAGTGGTGGTTATCTATTCTCTCTTTACATTAAAGTCTGATGAGGTTAAAACCTGGATATCAGAAACGTGGTGGTTTGCAAAAATCATCTTTCCTCTTATGCTTCTTGGTGTTTTTATTGTAGGTATTGTTGGCGTTTTGTTGCCTCATGAAGTTGTTACAAAGTTAGTTGGGGAGAACAACATCAGCTCTTCTTTCTTTGCAACAATGTTTGGTGCCATTTCGTATTTTGCCACAATGACGGAAGCGCCTTTTGTTGATAAATTAATGAAGCTTGGAATGGCAAAGGGGCCTGCGCTGGCTCTTTTGCTCACGGGTCCAGGCCTTTCTCTTCCAAACTGGATTGCAATTGCGAGAATTTTTGGAATTAAGAAAGCTCTCGTTTACGTCCCGCTTGTAGTGTTACTTGGAACCTTTTCGGGTGTTATTTTTGGAAGGTATATTTTATAAAAGGAGGGAACACTATGAAGCAAATATTAATACTTGGCTCAGGATGCCCAAAATGTAAGGCTCTTGAAAAGGTTTTCAAAGACGCTGTAGCCCAGCTTGGTGACCATATCGATGTAGTTCACATTTACGATCCTAAAGAGTTTGCCAAATATGGTGTGATGATAACTCCGGCTGCCGTCATAAATGGAAAGGTGGTCGTATCTGGGAGAGTTCCCGGATTGTCCGAGGCATTGGAGATTCTTAAGACGAATATTGGATAGTTGATGAGTTTTCGAATTTTCCTGAGGGGGCAGGGCAAAGCCCTGCCCCCTCAGGCTTATTGGAATTACCTCAGATTTTCTTTAAAATATAAACGTGTGTAATATTTTCTTACAGTTTTTGATAGCCTTCGAAGTTGTAAATTTCAACCCACTGAATGTTGGTGGTATTGATTTTATCCCTTACAGAGATATTGTTAATTTTCTTAAGTGTAAATCCTTTGTATCGGATTCTGTTATTGAGCTTCATTCTGCTGCTAAGAAGGCCAGGTTAATTATAGAGAAGAAAAAGGCCTGGCTGGGGAATGATACTATACCCCTTGAAAATGTTTATATTGATGACAGCGCCGTTTTTCTTGATGCAGAAACCTGGGGTTATATTTTAACCTGGTTTTCTGAAGCTCAGACCTATTACTGGGATTACAAAAATAAGCGTTACATTATTTCTAAGTATCCGCCAAGCGTTAAGAGTTTTGTTCTTGATGGGGATTCATTAAGAATTGATCATAATAGAGACCTTTCGCCCCTTGTTTTTCAAAGTGGTGATACGGTTTACGTGTTTATAAAAAGCGGTTTTTACAGTGGTTTGGCCGGGAGAAAGATATATGGAGAGTTTGTCAAAACTGTTCGTATTAGACACACTTCTGAGGGTGTTACCTTCCTTATAACTCTTAATGATGGCGTGAAGTATTCCATTTCAAAAAGGCCTATGTCATTGGTTTTGACTTTCCAAGGCAGGGCCCCAACGGAAGTTAGCACTCCTCAAATTCCAGCTTTTTCTGAGAAAGGAGAAGCTAAGCCTGAGAAAACCTATGAAAGAAAAATCGGAGTCGTGGTGATAGACCCAGGACATGGGGGGCATGACCCCGGTGCAGTGGCAAATGGAGTTATAGAAAAAGAGGTAGTTTTAGAAATTGCAAGACGAGTGAAGAAAAGGCTTGAAAAACTGGGGATTAAAGTAATTTTAACGAGAAACGGTGATTATTTTGTTACGTTGGGAGAAAGGGCACGGATTGCCCAAAAATACAAGGCAGACCTTTTTGTTTCGATTCACTGCAATTACGCACCTAAGAGTAGTAAGGCACGGGGCATTGAAACTTACTTCCTTTCCGAAGCCAGAACCGAATGGGAAAGATCTGTAGCCGCCTTTGAAAACTCAGTTATTAAGTATGAGGTTGGTAAAAAAGCCGATAACGGTGATATTTTAACTATGATTCTTGGTGATATGGCACAGTATGAGTTTTTGAAAGAATCGCAAGATCTTGCTTATTTCGTGCAGGAGTCTCTTGTGAATCTCGTCGGTGGTATTGATAGGGGGGTCAAACAGGCTGGATTCTACGTTTTGCAAGGGGTTTATGCACCCTCTATTCTTGTTGAGGTAGGCTTTTTAACAAATAGGGATGAAGCAAGAAAATTGAAGGATTATAGGTATCAGGAAAAAATTGCAGAGGCTATAGTCGATGGTATAATAAAGTTTAAAATTGCCTATGAACGAAGCAGCCAGTAAAAAACCAATAGGAGTATTTGATTCGGGTATAGGTGGCCTTACAGTAGTTCGGGAGATAAGAAAGCTTTTGCCAAAAGAAGATATCGTTTACCTGGGTGATTCTGCACGGGTGCCTTATGGAAATAAATCGGCGGAGACGATAAAAAAATTTGGCTTTCAGGATGCTAATTTTCTTGTGAAGATGGGTGTAAAGCTCATCGTCGTTGCGTGTAATACGGTTTCAAGCGTAGCATTGGATTATTTAAAAGAAACTTTTAAGGATGTTCCTTTTTTTGGAGTTGTAGAGCCAGGTGTTAAAGTAGCAATTAAAGAGACAAGGAGCAGGAGAGTTGGGGTAATTGGAACAATTGCTACGGTAAAAAGCGAGGCCCACAAAAAACTTTTTCCTGAAGGCTATGAAGTCATTGGTAAGGCTTGTCCTCTTTTTGTTCCCCTTGCTGAGGAAGGCATGACCTCCGGACCGATTGCAAAAAGTATTGCAGAGCATTACCTTTTTGAATTAAGAGAGAAGGTCGATACCGTAATACTTGGATGTACGCATTATCCAGTGTTAAAATCTACAATCAAAGAGGTGTTGGGTGATAAAATAGTACTTGTTGACCCTGCTGAAGAGGTTGCAAAGGAAGTTTATAATTACTTGCATGTAAAT
This sequence comes from uncultured bacterium, assembly GCA_964654765.1. Lineage (GTDB taxonomy): Bacteria > Hydrothermota > Hydrothermia > UBA1063 > UBA1063 > UBA1063. Next base: position 4,188 of record CAZZKY010000056.1, read on the forward strand.
AGGCTTTTAAATGGTGAGGGTGGGAATTTAGATTTATACCTGACCGATATTCCACCTCACTATGAGAGTCTTATTAGCCTTTTTCTTGGTGAGAGGGCGAACAACATTAGAAAGGTTGACATTGAAAATCTATAAGGGGGAAAAATGGAAGTAAAAACAATCCAGAATTTAATTGAGAAGGGCGAGATCAGAGTATTTGATCTCTGGTTTCACTGCATTCTTGGAAAGTTAAGACATGTCAGTATTGAGCCCTCGTACTTTTTAAAGGGGTTTAGCAAGGGAATAGGGATTGATGGATCGAGTGTGCCCGGATATGCCGAAGTCCATAATTCAGATATGAGGTTGTTTCCTGATCTTGAGAGTGCCTTTCTCGATCCAGTGAGAGAAGGAGTACTTGTAGTCTATTCGGACCTCTACTATTCTGATACCCAAGAACCCTATCCCGTTTATCCGAGAAATGTACTTCGTAAAGCACTCGAGCTTGTGAGGAAACTTGATGTAGCAGAAGATGTTCATATTCTTCCTGAGCTTGAATTTTATGTATTTCAGGAAGTAGATTTTGACGAAACAGGTTATTATATAGAGTTTGTAGAAGAGAAAAGATTAAAGTCGAGCTATCATGTTGCGGAACCCTATGATGCATTTTTTGAACTCCGAACGGAGATCGTGCAACTCCTTAAAAAAGCTGGAATTAATACAAAATACCACCATCATGAGGTAGGTGGGTACGGTCAAAACGAAATCGAACTCACATTTGGCAGTGCACTAAAGGTATGTGATCAGGTTGAAACTGCCAAATTTGTCATTAAAAGTGTCGCTGAAAAGTATGGTTTTAAGGCCACATTTATGCCTAAGCCCCTTTTCAATGAGCCAGGAAATGGGTTCCATTTTCATATGTACTTAGCTAAGAAGGGCGAATCTGTTTTCTATGGAAATGAGAGAAACCTTGGCCTTAGTGAAACGGCTCTCCATTTCATTGGTGGACTTCTTCGGCATGCGCGTGCCCTTAGTGCCTTTGTGAACCCTTCTACAAATTCCTATAAGAGACTCTACTCAGGTTTTGAAGCCCCTGTAGCCATCACCTACGCTCTGGCTAACAGAACAGCAGCGATTAGAATTCCAGGTTATGCAAAGGGAAAGGATGTGGACATTGAATATAGGCCTCCTGATGCGACAATGAATACCTATCTTGGGGTTGCAGCAATTATTCTTGCGGGTTTAGATGGCATAAGGAATAAAATTGATCCTGGTGAGCCCTTTGAAGGGAAGGTGGACATAGAATCTGTTAAGTCTGGAAGGGTTCAGCTTCTTCCATCTAATTTAAAAGAAGCCTTAGATGCCCTTAAAGAAGATCACCAGTTCTTGACTGTCGATGGGGTTTTTACGGAGGATATGATTAACAAATGGATAGATTTGAAAATGGAAGAGTATAATAGAGTTAATCTTTTGCCGCATCCACAGGAGTATGTGGATTATTTCTAAGGAGTTAAAAGATGGAAATGCAAATAAAAAGAAAAGATCTTTTGGGCCTTGAAGATCTTACAAGGGAAGAGATTGAGATTATCCTTGAAACTGCTAAATCTATGAGGGAAATTCTGGAACGGCCTATTAAGAAAGTTCCCACACTGAAGGGGAAAACCGTTGTAAATATGTTTTTCGAACCATCTACAAGGACCCAGTCCTCCTTTGATCTTGCGGCTAAAAGACTTTCGGCTGATACAGTGAGCGTTTCCACGAAGGGTTCAGCGGTTCAGAAAGGTGAATCTCTTCTGGATACCCTGTTGAACATCGATGCTATGAAAGCTGATGCCTTTATCGTTCGACATTGGGCCTCTGGTGCTCCCCATTTTTTGGCAAGACACACAGAAGCGGCAGTGATAAATGCAGGTGACGGAACACACGAACACCCCACTCAGGCTCTTCTTGATATGCTCACGATGCAGGATAGGTTTGGCAAAATTGAGGACCTGAATGTCTTAATTGTGGGGGATATTCTTCATTCAAGGGTTGCTCGTTCAAATATCTTTGGATTAAGAAAAATGGGTGCCAATGTTACTTTAGCTGGTCCCCCCACACTTTTGCCAGAGTACTTTAAAGAGTTTGGGGTTGAGATTTGTTACGATATTGATGAGGCAGTAAAGGGTAAAGATGTTATTATGGCTCTTAGGATCCAGAGGGAGAGATTAGAAGAAGCTTATTTCCCATCTATTCGTGAATACAGAATGTATTTCGGAATTACCAGAGAAAGGTTAAAAAGAGCCAATAAAAATGCTGTGATCATGCATCCTGGCCCTGTAAACTGGGGGGTGGAGCTGGACTTTGATCTTCTTCAAGAAAGGGAGTCTTTGATTTTAGACCAGGTTACCAACGGTGTCGCAATAAGGATGGCAGTTTTATATCTTTTTATACGAGGAGAAAAAACCCATGAGTAAAAAGCTCTTTAAAGGTGGAGAGGTAGTTGATGTCAAAAGAAAGAAGGTTTTAAAAGCTGATGTTTTGGTTGATGAAGGAACTATTGTCGCTGTTGAACCTTCTATTAATTCAAGTGATGCAGAAATTATTGATTGCAATGGCCTTGTGCTTATTCCTGGACTTGTAGATATGCACGCTCATCTTAGGGAACCTGGAGAAGAGCATAAGGAAGACATTGGAACAGGAACTTCGGCTGCAATTCATGGTGGATATGTAGCTATTGTCTCTATGCCAAACACAAATCCCCCCTGCGATAATAGAAGTGTCGTAGAATATATTATAAGAAGATCCAAGGAAGAGGATAAAGCTGAAGTTTTGCCTTGTGGTGCGATAACAAAGGGCAGAAAAGGGTTGGAATTGGCAGAACTCGCTGACATGCATGAAGGTGGGGCAGTGGCCTTTTCCGATGATGGGACTTGGGTTCAGCACAGCGGTGTTATGAGGAGAGCCCTTGAGTATGTAAAGTTCTTTAATGGTCTTGTTATTTCTCATGCAGAAGATAAAGCTTTAACCCACATGGGGCTTGCTAACGAGAGTGCAATCACCACAAGGTTGGGTCTTCGAGGGATGCCTGTGGCTGCTGAGGTCATTGCTATTTTTAGGGATTTAGAACTCGCAAGACTTACAGGCGGTCGTTTGCACATCGCCCATGTGAGCTCTAAAAGTAGCATTGAACTTATAAAGAAAGCGAAGGAAGAGGGAATAAAAGTAACGGCTGAAGTTACCCCACATCATCTTTTGTTTGATGAAAGTAAGCTTGTTGAATATGATACGAACTACAAGGTTAACCCCCCTCTAAGGAGTGCAGAGGATAGGGAGGCCCTTGTTGAAGCACTCAAGGAAGGAGTTATTGACGTGATTGCAACAGACCATGCTCCGCATGCCGATTTTGAAAAGATGGACGAGTTCAATGCTGCACCCTTTGGTATGATATGGCTTGATTTTGCCTTTCCTGTTTTATATGAAAATCTTGTCAATTCGGGGAAGATAGATCTTTTTAGGCTTGTAGAGAGTATGAGCTTGAGGCCTGCCGAGATACTTGGACTCAAACAGCTCGGAGTCATTGAAAAGGGTTACCGAGCCTCTTTCTTCGGTTTTAATCCTCAGGCGCAAGTTAGAATTGACAGGGCGTTTATTAAATCAAGAGCTTACAATACCCCTTTGTATAATTCCGTGGTAAAGGGTAAAATAGAGTGGACAATCAAAGATGGGAAAATTTATAGACACTGAAAGATACCATTCAATTGCGGAGGATGTAATTAAGGCCTCCAATGGGCAAGTCGTGGAAGTAATGATTATTCATTCGATTCAAGACAATGCCAGATATATGGAGAGCACAATTACACAATATGGAAGGATTAATGATCTTTCTGTTACCGTGAGGGTAAGATTTGGGAATAAAAGTGGAGTTGCTACCACCAATTGTGTTACGAAAGATGGCCTTTTAGAGGTAGTGAAAATGGCTGAAGAAAGTGCATTAAATGCAAAAGAAGATCCATTTCTACCAGATCCCGAGGAACAAAAGGAATTGGAGCATGAACAGGTTGACCCAGCTGTGGCTGAAATGGGTCCTGATGATAAGTGTAGGTTTCTTGGTAGAGTCTTTAGAGAATTTTCCGAAGACTTCATTTTTCACGGAGTATTAAGGTCCAGTCTAAATTATGTTGGAATTTTCAATAATTTAGGCCTTAGAGCCGACTTTTCATACACTGCCTTGAACCTGACGATGATTGTTGAAGATGCGGAAGAAAAAGATACTTTTTGGCTGCAACACACGAGCCCCGACCTTGATTCTTTAAATTATGAAAAGTATTCTCAGAGGATAAGGGAATTCCTAAAAATGGCATATCCGAATGTTCATGTAAAACCAGGGAAATACACAGTGATACTTTCACCATATGCTCTAAAAGAGGTCCTTAATTTTATGCAATACGTTGGGTTTTCAGCCTCTGCCCTTGAGATGGGGATATCCTTTTTGAAAGGCATGGAGGGAGAACGAGTATTTGCTGAAAGTTTTACTTTAGAAGATAGGCCTCTAAGGAAGGAGAACTTTTCAATGCCTTTTGATTTTGAAGGGGTAAAGAAAAAGAATCTCACTATTTTTGAAAATGGAGTTTTCAAACACTTTATCTACGATAAAAAACTTGCAAAAAAGTTGAGAAAGAAAACAACTGGCCATGCTTTTGACCCGATAAATTCGTTCCCAATGGCAGGGCATCTGGAATTGAAGGGTGGTGAAAAGAGCGTACAGGAACTCATAGAAGAGTCACCAGATGTTATATACATAACGAGGCTCCATTACGTTAATGTTCTTGATCCTGCCACGTTTACTTTAACAGGGATGACAAGGGATGGAACTTTCAGAGTGAGACATGGGAAGCAATGGTCAAGGCTGCCTAACTTAAGATTTCATGTGAGTTTTAAGGAGCTTTTCAATAGTATAACTGGGATTTCAAAGGAAAGGGAGTATGTTGGGCAACCGGAGTTTTACTCTTTGGACCTTCCCTCGGCAGATCTCTTACCGTACGTTCGGTGTGAAGGTTTTAATGTGATTGGTTTCAGTACTGAAGAGGTTTGATGATCAAACTTATTCTTTTTTCCCAAGTTTTTATTAGCTATCCTTATGAAAGGATAGTGTTTTCGCCCTTTGCAATTGCGAGTGAAAGAGGATTTTTGATGCAGGAGTATTTTAATCCTTCTCTTTCCTATGGGATTGTTTTTTACCCTGCGGGGTTAAGGAGTTTTTCCTCAGGTCTAAGTATTAAAAATTTTGACTTCAATCTTGAGTTTCTGTCGACTGGAAAGATAGAATCTTATGATTATTATGGGCAGAAAGTGGGTGATTACAGTGCGGGCATTTTACGGGGCAGTGTCGGGGTTAAGATTTCATCTGACTTTGTGAATTTTAATTACTCGTTATATGGCATTCGCGCTTACGGACCCGATTTCAGTGAATCCAGGGCCTGGGTAAATATTGATTTTTACAGAAGTCTCTTTGCTTTTGAAAACCTTTCTTTTGGGTTGACCTTATCATACGAGTCTGCAGTAAGTCTTTATTTGTTTGGCCCTTACCATTTTGTTGGAGGTGATTTTTATAGCGTTGATAACTACGAGGTAAAGTCGGCTTTTTACTGGTCATCTAAATTTGCTGGTTTCCTCTTTGGCTTTTCATATGCAAACGCATATGGAGAGGCCTTATTTAAGCCCTTTTTTTCGATAAAAGTAAAGCACAAAAACCTTGGAATTTACTATTTTTATCGAATTGAAAAAGAAACTAACGACATAGTTGGCATCTCGATTTGCTACGAATAAAATGAAGAGAAAGCCTGAAAGAGTCATTGTAAAAAATCAGAAAGCCTACCACGATTATGAGATTCTGGAGACTTATGAGGCGGGAATTGTTTTAAAAGGCAGTGAAGTTAAGTCAATTAAGGAAGGCAAGGTTTCACTTAAAGAGGCTTATGCCGACATAATTGATAATGAGCTTTACATTCTTAATATGCATGTGACACCTTATGAAAAGGATAAAGTTTCTAAATTGAATCCGACAAGGCCAAGGAAATTATTGCTCCATCGTTATGAGATAAAAAGGCTCATTGGAAAAATTAAGGAGAGGGGGCTAACTTTGATTCCACTAATGATTGTTGAGAAAAGAAACCTAATAAAGGTTGTTCTTGGTCTTGGACGTGGCAAGAAACTTTATGAAAAACGCGAGGAGATTAAGAAGAGAATTGTAGAGAGGGAAATTCAGAGGGCTATGAAAAAGGAGTTTGACTACTAAGATGGAATTAAAAATTTTAAGAGAAACCCTACCTAATGGCCTCAGAATTGTGGTAAATGAAGATGATGACAATACGATGATAGCAGCGGCTCTTCTTTACGAGGCCGGAAGTAGAACAGAACACGAAGGAATTACGGGAATTTCGCACATACTTGAACATATGATGTTTAAAGGAACGAAAAATATAGGTCCCGAAGAGTATTCAAGGAGAATTCAAAGACTTGGGGGATATGATAATGCTTACACTTCAAAGGATTACACTATTTACTACGCTTATTTACCTTCAGGGGCTCTTGAAGAATTTATGAGTATGGAGGCCGATCGAATGGTTAATTTAGAATTAAGGGGTTTTAAGGAGGAGATGGAGGTTATAAAAGATGAGAGGAGGTATTCATCGGTAGATAATCCTCTCGAATATTTTATGGAGGAGTTCTGGTGGAGGCTCTTTAAGGTACATCCATACCGTTTCCCAGTTATTGGTCTTGAAAGGGATTTAGACAGAATTAAAGAAGAAGATGTACTTGATTATTACAGAAAATTTTATACCCCCGAGAATGCAATTCTCGCGGTGGCAGGAAAGATAAAGTTTGAAGAAGTAAAAGAATTGGCATATAAGTATTTTTCCTCGGTAAATAAAAGCAGCAAACCTAAACTTTCAATACCTGTGGAACCTGAGCAAAATCAAAAAGTTGAATTTGAGGTAAGGAGGAAAAATTCTACCCCGATTATTGCCATTGGGTTCAAGATTGTTTCCTTTGGGCACCCTCTTGTACCCACCTTTGATGTTTTGAGTGAGATGATGTGTGGAGGGAAATGGGGGATTCTCGTTAGGGAATTGGTTTATGAAAGAAACATATTTGCTTCTCTAAAGTGCGAAACAAGTTATTTAAAGGATCATGGAGTTTTTGTACTGGTAGGGTTGCCTTATCCTGGTGTTGAAATTAAAGAGGCTTTGCCAATTCTTGAAGAAAAATTTTATTGGGCCATCAAAAAGCTCGATGAAAGTTACCTAATTACAGCAAAGAATAAGCTTTTAACTGAGTATTATTTTGACCTTGAATCAGTGAGGGACTTGGTTTTTGACTTAGCTGAGCATGAACTTATGGGTAAATTGGAGGATATTACGAGTTATCCAGAAAGTTTAAAAAAAGTTACGTTGGAAGAGGTAAAGGCACTCTTTTCTGAGTATTTCGCTGTGGAAAAAGAAACGGTAGGGATAATGAATGAGGGGTGAAGTTAAGTTTTTCGAACTTGGTAATGGGATTAAGGTCTATTATTTAAAAAAGGACAAACTCCCAATTTTTTATGCGAATATACTCTTAAATAGGGGTTCTATAGACGAGTCAGGGAAAAGAGGGATTCACAACTTTGCCTTTAGACTTCTTATGGAGGGTCCAGAAGGTAAGTCACCTGTTGATTTTTCCAAAGAACTTGAAGGGCTTGGCCTTAGAATAAAAACCCGCGCCGGGTATTCCTTTTCCTCTTTTGAAATAGACGGTTTATCGAATTTTTTTGAGGACGCACTTAAAAAGCTTGAAGAGCTGGTAAATAGGCCTGCTTTTAGGGAAGAGGATTTTAAAAGACTGAAGGATCATTACCTCACTGCTGTAAGGCTGGGATTTCAGGACCCCGAATTTGTCTCCTCCTATTTTGCCAATCTTCTTTATTTTAAAGAAGTTCCCCAACTGGCTGCTTTGCCTGATTTTGGCTTTGTGAAGGACGTAATGAGCTTAACTCTTGAGGATGTAAAAAATTATTATGCAACGACAATCAATAATGCTGCTTCTTCTATAGTTGTAGTTTCTAACCTGGAAGTCATAGGTTTTAAGGATAAGATGGAGCGTTTAAAACTTCCTATTAATAGCGCTAAATCAAAGCGGTCTATCGAAGTACCTTTGCTTAAGTTTGACAAAATTTACATTGTGGATATGGATATTGAACAAGCTCATTTGAAGATTATAAACCCCGCCGTTAAAAGGGACGACCCTGTTTATGAAGCTGTGAAAGTCGCAAATTTTATCTGGGGTGGTTCTGATTTTTCATCTCGGCTTATGAAAAGAGTCAGGGTTAAAGAGGGATTGAGCTATTCCATAAGTTCTGTCGTAAATTTTGGAATTCCAGTAGATGGGGATATTATAGCACCTTATAGCGTGATTTCCTGTGAGACTGAATTAGCTAAGTGCCGAAAGGCCTTTGATGCGATTCTCGAAGAAAGGTCTAAAGTGTTGAGGGAAGGTTTTGAAAAAGAGGAATTAAGCCATGCAATAGAGTTCTTTAGGGGAAGCATTCCGCTTCTTGTGGAGAGTTATGCACAGCTCCTCTCTATGCTTACTGAGGAGATTATCTATGGACTTCCCTATTTCCATTGGGAAAAAGAACTTGAAAGCATTGAAAAATTAAACTTAGATGAATTAAATTACGGTGCACAGATATTGCTTAAATTTGAGAGTCCCTTTGTTTTAATTGTTGGAAGGGCTAAGAAGTTGAAGGGGCTGTTTAAGGATTTTGAAATTGAAGTTATAGATACTCGGGATTTTTTGCGTTAAGGAATTAT
>CAZZKY010000057.1:0-26495 GCA_964654765.1 uncultured bacterium
AGCGAATGGAGCGAATACGCGAGACCTACTGCAAAGTGGTTTGACAAAGGTAAACTCCCGCTATTTATAGTAATGATGGTATTTACCATAATAATGATTTTTTATATCGCACAAGCACGTGCGAATAAACCGCTTTATCTCAGACCCATAGCAGGGTTGGAGGCAGTTAACGAAGCCATTGGGCGTGCTACGGAAATGGGTAGACCTATTATTTACATCAATGGCTTAACAGGGATTTCTGACATCGCCACCATTGCCGCGCTAAACATCCTATCACATGTTACAAAGAGAGCAGGACAATTCGAGACACGAATTGTTGTGCCGTGCTATGACCCTGTAGTTTACACTATAGCGAGAGAAATCGTAAAGGAAGCTTATACCACAATTGGAAGACCAGATCTTTTTAACCCCGATGATGTATATTTTGCAACCGATAGCCAGTTTGGTTATGCTGCTCATGTCGCTGCACGAATGGTTAGAGAGCAAAGTGCTACAAATTTTTTCATGGGATACTATTTTGCCGAATCCCTTATATTGTCGGAGACTGGTGCTTCAACGGGGGCGATTCAGGTAGCAGGAACTGATTCAGTTGCTCAGCTACCATTTTTTGTTGTTACCTGTGACTATACACTGATCGGTGAGGAGCTATATGCAGCGAGCGCATATTTATCAAGAGAACCTCTTCTAACGGGTACTATTAAAGCCCAAGACCTTGCAAAATTACTCCTTGTTATAATAATGGTATTGTTAAGCCTATTAAGCCTTTTTAACGTAAATATTACCTTGGGTTTGTTCTAAGGAGGTAGGAAATGAGGCATTTGTTTGAGAAGCAAATCCCCTTGGCCCTTGTGTTCATTATAGGTATTATTATGACAATTCAATACTTCGTTCCACACCCTACATCTCAAAATGTGTATGACACTTCCCTTATGTGGAGTAGGGCTATATCGTCAATGGCATATGTGATGGCAATAATTAGTTTTTTAAGGTTCCATACGAAAAGACTAAAGAACAAGAATTATGCCCCTTATAGCTTAGTTGCTATCCTTTCTTTCACCGCAATGGTGCTAATAGGCTTTATTGGAGGTACAGCGAAAGATTCTCTCTTTCAAAAGATATACGAAAATATGATGGTACCCTTGCAAGCAACTACGTTTTCTTTGCTGGCATTCTATATGTCTTCTGCAGCCTACAGAGCATTCCGGATAAGAGGAGTTGAAGCGACGGTCCTTATGATTACTGCTTTCATAGTTATTTTTGGAACAACCACTATTGGTAATTATGTCCCTAAGATGAACGAAATAGTGGAGTGGATTATGGCTGTTCCAAATCTTGCTTCGAAAAGGGGTATAATAATCGGTGTAGGACTTGGCGTGGTGGCAACTTCTATTAAAATAATTCTTGGTATTGAAAGGAACTGGGTGGGAGGTTAATATGTCCGTTAGGGATTTCTTTATAAAACTTAGTAAAATTGACAGGAAATATATTTACTTGATAATTTTAATTGGTTTGATAATTCCATTGGTTTTTCCTCCTAATTTTCCACAAAAAATGTCTCCGCAGGTTAAAAGAGTATTCGAATTTATAGATACTCTTCCTAAAGGTTCTTATGTTATCCTTTCGGCCGATTATGATCCATCGGTAGCTCCTGAAGTGCATCCAATGTACAAAGCGGTCGTTAAACATTGTATTTTAAGGGGTATAATTCCCATAGGAATGACCTTAGGAGTTCAGGGTGCTGGCTTAGCAGTTGAAGCATTCACTGAAGCTGAAAGGGTTTTAGGAGCTCGCAGAGACACCGATTACGTTTTCTTAGGTTATCAAGCAGGTGGTGCTGTGGTGATCTTAGGACTTGGGGAAGACATTAAAGGCGTTTACAAAACCGACTACTTTGGAACCAAAACTACAGAAATTTATGCATTAAAGCCCGTAAAAAATTACAAAGATATTGCATTAGTCATCAGCTTCAGTGGATCTTCTATTCCCGTCACGTGGGCAGTATATGCCTACACCAAGTATGGAGTAAAGGTAGCAGCAGCCGTTACGGGTGTGAGTGCAGGTGATTTCTACCCTTATATACAGGCCGGACAATTTATAGGTATGTTGGCAGGGATGAAAGCTGCAGCGGAATATGAATACGCAGTTAATCAAATCTTAAAGGAGAGAAATATCAGAGAAAAACCTTCTACCGACGCAATTAGAATGATGGATGCTAACTCTATTGGTCAATTGCTTATTATTTTGTTCATAATAATTGGCAATATTGGGTACTTTTTATCAAGGAGGAGGAAGTAACATGCATATTTCAACAGATATTTGGATCTGGATACAGGCTTTGCTTACATTAGCCATTTTTACCTTTTTATACAAAGATAACCCCCTCTTTAGAATGGCGGAACACTTATTTGTTGGGCTTGCTACCGGATACGGGTTTGTTGTAGTGTACAAGAACGCCTTTTATCCCAATGTGTGGGTACCCCTGTTTCAGGAAAAGCAACTTATATTTATAATTCCTTTCGTTCTCGGTCTGATGTATCTGACTTCGGCTTTTCCAAAAATCTCTTACATGATAAGATGGCCTATGGCTGTGCTACTTGGTATCGGTTCAGGTTTAAGTATTCCTTTAACTATCCAGACCTACATAATAGAACAAAGCAAGAGTTCAATTTTGAGACCTCCTTACCCTAATCTAATACATTGGATCAATGCCTTAATTCTATTTGTTGGTGTTATTTCAGTACTTGTGTATTTCTATTTCTCAATTCCACACGATAGGCCAGGCGTTAAGCAAATTTCCAAAGTTGGTTTGTTCTTGTTAATGCTTGGGTTTGGAGCCTCCTTCGGTTATACTGTAATGGCAAGATTCTCCCTTCTTGTTGGAAGGCTTGACTTCTTACTGAATAAGTGGCTTGGGATAAGGCCTTTTTAGAATGAGCTTGAAATTCTTTTAAAACCTTCTCCGAGGACCTCACGGACATGAGTTATCGTTATAAAGGCCGTGGGGTCCTCTTCTTTTACTATTTCTTTCAGCTTAACTATTTCACGAGGCGATTTTAAAATTACCCAGAGGGCGAAACGCTCTTCACCAGTGTAACCACCAATTGCCCTAATAAGAGTTACGCCCCTTCCTATCTCTTTTAGTATCCTTTCCTTTATAATCTCGTGCTTCACCGTTATTATAAAGGCTTGGAATGAGGTTGTAATTCCTTCGAGTACGTAGTCTATTGTATTCGTGTTAATAATCACTGCTAAAAGTGAGTACATTCCGATAACTTTCCCGAAAAGAATTCCAGCGAAGAGAGTTATAGTGAAATCAATTACCATAAGCGCCTTGCCCATATCGATATTTGTGTATTTTTTAATAAGCATTGCAACAATATCGGTTCCTCCAGTAGAAGCGCCTCTTGATACAACCAGTGCGATTCCAAATCCTGTTAAAAGGTTCCCAAAAATCGTTGCTATCACGAGATCGTTAACATACAAAGATTTCGGAAATATGTATTCCAGTAGGTCAATGAAAACACTGAGTATTACCGAGGCATAAATACTTTTCAGTCCGAATTCGCTTCCAAGGAGAATAAAAGCAATAATAAAGAGGATTGTGTTTATCACAAGCATTGTAAGGCCTATAGGGAAACGGAAAAGATGGAATAGGATAACACCAATTCCCGATACTCCGCCAGCTGCTATTTTGTTTGGCGCAAGGAAAAGGACAATTCCAATAGCTGTAATAAGGGTTCCCAGTGTGATTACTACAACATCTGCCCAGTTTATCTTCAAAAATAATTTTTTATTCCACTCTCTCAAGTTTCGCATATTCAAGCACCAGTGTTTTTAAACCTACTTTAAAAAAGTTTACCTTTATCTTGTCCTCGTAAACTTCCACAACCTTTCCCATGCCAAAAATCTGATGATGGACTAAATCACCAGGCTCAAATTCACCCCTTTTCTTTTCTTTGAAATGGTACTTTTCAATAATTGTTTCTACCTCAGATTTTCCCACAAAATCCACTACATCCTCAGGTAATTCGTAAATGAACCTGGAAGGTTCAAGATATCCCCTTCGCAAGTACCGTGACTTGGCATAAGTTATATAGACTTTTTCCTTTGCTCTTGTTAATGCAACGTGAAACAGTCTTCTCTCCTCCTCAAGTTCTATGGGGTTATCTTTGGATCGGAAGTGGGGAAAGATTGACTCCTCAAGACCTGTAATTATAACAACAGGAAACTCCAATCCCTTTGCATTATGCACTGTCATCAAAGTTACAAAATCCGGTGACGCATTGTATTCGTCAATGTCAGAACGCAATGAAACCATTAGCACATAATCTGTCAAGGTCCTGGCGTTCTCTTCAGAAAATTTTCTTATTTCTCCCATTAACTCTTTCACGTTCTCTATCTTTTCTTGTGCTTTTTCTGGGTCGTAAGACCTTAAAAGATAATCATAATAATGAATCTCATCCACCAAGAAAGATACCATTTCGTAAGCGCTAAGTTCAGAAACCTTAGACATTAAAGTTTCAATCAATGTGACAAAATTGTCCAACGCATTGTGAATTCTCGGGTTTAGGTCCAGTTCTTTATGAGACTTTATAACTTCAAAGAGTGGCAAGTCCAGTTCCATTGACCTATCTTTTAAAATTTTAAGAGTTTCTTGACCAATACCACGGGGTGGTATGTTAATTATCCTTTCTAAAGATAAACTGTCTTTCGGGTTGACAAGGAATTTAAGATAGCTGAGAATATCTTTTATCTCTTTCCTTTCGTAAAACTTGATCCCTCCGACAATCTTATAATTGATCCCACTTTTTTGAAGGGCGGATTCCAGAGCTCTCGACTGAGCGTTAATCCTGTAAAGAATGAGAAAATCACCAAGGGGACGTTTTAAAGATTTGATTATCTCTACAACTTTTTCCGCTTCTTCATCTTCATCATTGGTTTCTATAATAACAAGATTTTCACCTGGAGGGTTTAGTGTCCAAAGATTTTTTCCAATGCGGTATCTGTTGTTTCTTATTACAGTGGATGCAGCATATAAAATTTTTTGAGTACTTCTGTAATTTTGCTCCAGCTTAATGACTTTACAATCAGGAAAATCCTTTTCGAAATTGAGAATGTTTTGAATATCTGCTCCTCTAAAAGAGTAAATAGACTGATCTTCATCTCCAACAACAAAGACGTTTTGATGGATGCGAGATAGCGCCTTTATAAGTAAATATTGTTCATGGTTCGTATCTTGATATTCGTCTACAAGAATGTGTTTGAATTTAGTAGAGTAGTACTCGAGGACTTCAGGAAATTCATTGAAAATTTTTAATGGAAGGATTAAGAGGTCGTCAAAATCGAGTGCATTGTACTCCATTAGCTTTTTTGAATAATGTTTATAAATGGTGAGGAAGAACTGGTCTTCAGTTATTAATAACCCTGTTTTGTAACGCGAAATTTTTTCTACAAGACTCTCAAGTTTTGAACCTTCTTTGCCTATATCCCCTAAAGTTTCTTTTAAAACCTTCTTTTGGTCATCCCTATCCAAAATTGTAAAATATCTCGTATAAATCCCGAGTTTCTCTATTTCTTGCCTTAAAATCCGGGCGCAGAGGGAGTGGAAAGTCCCAATCCAGAGGTCTCGGATGTCGGCACCTATTAGGTTTTTGATCCTTTCTTTCATTTCGTCAGCAGCTTTGTTTGTAAAAGTTGCAACAAAGATCCTGTGGGGTGGAACTCCCTTAACTCCGATTAAGTAAGCAACTCTGTGAGTTAATACTCTCGTTTTACCAGAACCTGCGCCCGCGATGACGAGGACAGGGCCACCTTCAATCGTAACAGCTTCTCTTTGCCTTTCATTTAATCCTTTAAGTAAATCCATAGGGGATCAGGCCTTGCCTTGCGATCCAAATAACCTGATTTTTTCTCTCACCTTTTCTTTAACCCTCAATTTGGCTTCTTTTAAGTGTGTCCTTGGATCTATATCCGAAGGATTTTCCCTGATTTTCTTCATAAATCCAATAAGGTAGCTGATTCTTAAATCGGTATCTATATTTATTTTTCTTATACCTGCTGAAATTGCTTTCTTAATTTCTGAATCCGGCACACCTTTTGCTCCTTCAAGCTTAAAACCAAGAGAATTGGCTTCATTTACCATATCCTCCGATACGCCCGAAGCACCGTGTAAAACCAGTGGGATGTTTACCAGCTCTTTAATTTTTTTGATTCTTTCAATATCAAGTTTAGGGTCACCCTTAAACTTATAAGCACCATGAGAGGTACCGCAGGCGATTGCAAGAGCGTCACAATTTGTGAATTCAACAAACCTAAGGGCCTCGTCAGGTTCAGTATAAATTGCAGTTAAGCTCTCAACTTCTTCCTCCTTGCCCATCAATCTTCCAAGTTCTGCCTCGACGGTGATATTTAACGGTCTTGCTACCTTTATTACCTCCTGGGTTATCTTCACGTTTTCCTCAAAAGGCTTATCGGAGGCATCAATCATTATCGATGTAAAGCCGTGTCTTATGGCGAGCATAATTTTTTGAAAATCTTTGCCATGATCGAGATGCAAGGCAAAGGGAATTTTATACCTTTTAGCACCTGTACTCACAATGGCTTCAAGAAATTCTATTCCAGCATATTTGATTGCACCTTCAGAGACGGCAATGATAACAGGCGAGTTTTCTTCCTCGGCAGCCTCCATAATAGCCTGGAAAAATTCCAAGTTGTTAATATTAAAAGCTCCCACAGCATAATTTCCTTTATCTGCCTCTAAAAGGAGATCTTTCATAGGTAGAAGCGGCATTTTAATCCTCCCACTTTATAGTATCCATCATCTTTAAAAGTGCCGCATCAAGGGTCTTTTTACGAGAGACGACTTCCTCGAGCGGAATCTCGGTAATAAGGCTGTCTTTTTTCGCAATCATTACCCCAAATTTTTCTTTTTTTATAAGCTCAATAGCGTAGCTTGCAAATTCGAGGGCAAGTTTTCTATCGCGAAAGGTAGGGGACCCACCCCTTTGAAGATGTCCCAAAACAGTCACTCTCAACTCATATTTTATGCCCTTTTTCTCGAGCAATTCCTTAACTTTATAACCAGAACTATAGCCTTCAGCAACGATAATAATAGAATTTGATCTTCCCTCGATAAATCTCTGATTCAGCCTTTTGACAACCTCATCGATATCAGTTTCATACTCAGGTATGAAACAGGCTTCTGCACCAGTAGATACTGAGGCGTTGAGGGCCAAATACCCTGAAGTATGTCCCATGACCTCAATTATAAAGGCTCTATCAAGAGAAGAGGCCGTGTCCTTGATAATGTCCACGGACTTTACTATGGTGTTTAATGCTGTATCTGCACCAAGAGTTTCATCGGTCCCATAGATGTCGTTATCGATTGATGCTGGAATTCCTATAACTTTTATACCCATCTGACTAAGAGCATAAGCGCCATGCATGGAACCATCACCACCGATAACAACGATTGCGTCCATTCCCATCTCTTCAAGATTCCTTACCGCAACCTTTTGAATTTCCTTTTTGACAAAATCGGGATACCTTGAGGTACCAAGAATAGTCCCACCTTTCTGGATTATTCCACCGGCATCCCTCTTGGAAAGCTTCTGGTAATTCTTTTCGATTAAACCTTTAAAGCCTTTGTAAATCCCAAAAACTTCATAATGCTCGTCAATTAGCCCCTTTATCAAAAATCTGAGGCATGCATTCATGCCGGGGGCATCGCCCCCCGCAGTTATTAAACCAACTTTCTTTATAGCCATTTCTATCTCACCCCTTCTTGCCTATGATAAATCTAACTTTTTTTACTATAGCTTTGCCATCGATGTTAAAAACTGCTTTTAAAGTGTAGATATCGGTCCCGAGGTCACCCACAAAAATGGGCTTTTCCTCAACTACTTCACCATTAAAATTGAAGCTTGCTTCTTTTATTTTCTTTCCGGAAAAATCATAAATGGTTATATCGAGCTTTCCCTTTTTCTGCGCCTTAAAGCGGAAGGTTAGGTATGGTGCAAATACAGGGTTGGGATAAACATACGCAAGGGGAACAAGTTCTTCCATTGAAGGTACAGTATCAGAAATCTTTGATATGACTTTGAAAGGATTATGTGCCGAAGAATACCCAAAATGTCTCCATGCACTTCTCAAAGTTGGGAGCGGAAAGGCGTAAATATAACCGTCTGAAGTAATATAAGTGAGCTCCAGCACATCGTCTTTATTAATATTTTCTATAAATGGGTTAGAATTGAGTCCCTTTGATACGGGATAATAATTCATCGAATCCCGTTGCAAATAGCCGTAAACATGTATTCCCTTATCAGTTGGCAAAACAATTTCTTCAAAACCGTCTCCATCAAGATCTGCAAGTAAAGGTTGAAAGACTCTTGCTGTATCAATACGTTTTGGGAATTTACTTATTGGTGCAAGTTCTTTACTCACTGCCACAAGGTATTCTTTACTTACATAAACGATATCCTCATTTCCATCTGCATCTAAGTCACCTATTGCGATTCCATTCAAAGGATATTCGGCAAATCTGCGTTGATTTAAGACCTCGCCTATCTCATTATAAACTTTTAATTCCCCAAGCCCGTTTACTGATATTATCCTGTAATTTCCGTTTGTAGAATCATAAATGAATACTGGCGAACAAGCCGATGGTGTCAAATTGGAAGATCCAACGATATAGGTCTCAAACCTTTCAGTCAGAATTAAAAATCTGCCATCAACCGACTGATAAACCAGGAGAATACCGTTGGTTGCTGGTACGTTTATAGCAGGAGCACCGGTATTTAAGACGAATAGAGTATCACCATTGGGCTTTAAAAGATAGTATTTATTGTCTAAAAGCCCAACTCCCAAAACCTTCTGACCACTGAATTCAAATATCGATGGCACACTAACTATCTCTTCAGGCATCATTCTGCTAAATACGATGTCAGGCTTACCATCCTCGTTAGAATCTTTTGTAGAATAAAGAATTATTCTGCTTTTGTTAACTGCACAGAGAAAATCTAAATACCCATCATCATTGACATCCTCAATGGCGGGTTCTTTAATAAAGCGCACATTTTTTAAAGTATCGGCTAAGGTTACAAAACCCTCGTAGTTCACAATAGAGACCAATCCAAAAGAATCGACAATAGTCGTATCTAAGGTTGAGAGGGCGATTGATTTTCTGTAAATGTTTTGCAAAGCGATAAGCAAAGTATCCTTCCCTTCCAGAAAGCTTTCATATGGTTCGTCAATAACCATCCGTGATGAATTGGAATCAACCACACTGTACCCTATTCTTATCGGAAAAGGTGAAAGGGTATTTTCAAGTCTTACTTTAAACTTCATCTCGTACCCTTTTGGAGAAATATCAAAAATTTCAATGTAAGTTTTGTTACCCTGATTGTCAGCGGAGGAAGGGAGTGTAGTCGATGATATCACAGTGTTGTTACCCTCAAAGTAGAGGTCGTACGGGCTGCCAAACCAGCAATAGGCATAAGGGCTGAAATCCCAGTTAAAACGTTGAAAATCTTGAACATGGTCAGCCTCAAGAATATAGACACCCATGGGTCTAACTGCGTTTACAGTGTTTGTTGCGTAGTTGTTCCAGATAATCTCCTCGTCCACATGGAATACAAGTAGCCCATCTCCCGGAAGTAGATAATCGTTTTCTCCCCTGAAATCCACAACTACACCATTGCTCCACCGACCCGAAACCCTTATAGTGTCTCCGCAGTTTTCAAAGTCGTTCAATTCAATATTGGTCGCTAAATTTTGTATTAAAAAATATTCTTTTGAATTTATAGGAATTTTCACAACTCTTGGTTTTGAGTATGGATTTTCCAAAAAATTACCATAAACGTAATAAAGGCCAGGTGAGGTTTTCTCCATTACAAAGGAATCTACTGGAATCTGGAGGGGGAAAAGGCTTATTTCCTGAAATACCTGTCCAGGCTTTACTGTAACTACAACATTTTCGTCAAGGAATCCTTCTCCATAAATAACTTTCAAAATAAAATCCATAAACATCCTTTCCCATGCATTAGGGAAAGGAGGAATAATCCCTGACGGAACACCTTCGGCTTCCAGGTATGGGCCTGTTGTCATTATGCCAAAAGCACCGATGCCAGCGCCCCTTCCGTAGGTGTCGTAGAGGTCAGGTAATAAAAACAAATTGTGTCCGCTTTCGTGGAAAAGAGTTCCCTGTAATTTGATCTCCAAGCCATCTTGAGACATGGTCTCCGGCAAAATGCAGGCGTCGTATATGGTGTCTCTTCCGTTATTTAATACTAAATAGCTTCTTCCCAAATAATACTCAAGTGCTCCAGGTGGGACTGTAACTGCTGCAAGATCATAAGGAGTATCTCCGATCCAATCCGTTTGCCACGCCGAACCTGCGTGAAAAATTATATATCTAACCCAAATGCCTTCAAGGTAATCTTTAATACCATTTCCATCAAGGTCTTCAAAAGAAATAGATGGATCCTCATCTGCTGCTCTAAAGGCATCTCTTAAAAAGGTTACAAGTCCAAGCTCCATTTGGGTTGTATCTCCATAATATGCGATAGGATGAGGCACCTTGTATGCAGGTAAACCCGAATCGGGTTTTACAATCCACTCAAGCCTTACTTTGCCATAGGTTGCAGCGTAAACATAAGATGCAAGGGCTCTCATCTGATTATTGAAGTAGGTCCAGTCATGGGGAGGGTCGTAGTATGGATTGTAATAGGGTTGCCCATTGCAATCCAAGCCTATTATTGGATTCTCGCCGTTTGAGGTTTTTTGAAAAAGTCCGTTTCCTGTGGTCCTCGGGTCGTCAGGAATTTCCTCCTCAAACTCAACCCTCAAAGCAAGAACCCTGATTACGATCTGCTGTTTATCTCTGCGATTTTTAGAAAAATTCTTTACTTTTTGGAGTTGAGGATGAAATTCTGGATTTGCTAATTTAAACCTTGAAAAAACACTTTGAACCTTCGCCTCTTTTTGGTAAAAGTTTCTTAATAGCTTTTGTTCTCTGTAAGGTTCGTAGTTTTTATACGGTATAATCCAATAGTTCGCTAAAAGAAATAACAGCAACATCAAGTCCCCCTTTTAGATTTAATTTTAACCCACATTAGCTGTAATTCAAAACTCTAAAATCATTGATTTTTAGAGAAAAAAACCTTAAAATTTTAATATGGCAAAATTTGAACTTGTTACAGACCTTGTTCCAAAGGGAGATCAACCTAAAGCAATTAGAGAAATCGTTGAAAATTTCAGACAAGGTGTAAAATATCAGGTTTTGCTCGGGGTAACAGGGTCTGGCAAGACTTTTACTATGGCCCATGTCATCAAAGAACTTGGGTTGCCAACACTCGTTATTTCCCACAATAAAACACTGGCAGCCCAACTGTTCGGAGAGTTTAAGAGTTTATTTCCCTATAATGCCGTTGAGTACTTTATTTCCTACTATGACTACTATCTCCCGGAAGCATACATTCCTGAAACCGATACTTATATAGAAAAAGAAGCAGATATTAACGAAGACATTGAAAGACTGAGGCTTAGAACTACCTCTTCACTCCTTTCCCGGGATGATGTTATTGTTGTAGCAAGTGTTTCGGCAATTTACGGACTTGGTGATCCTGAAGATGTGCTTGAACTTTACTTAGTCCTTGAAGTAGGTCAGCAAATTGGTTTAAAAAACTTAATTGAAAGGTTGGTAGACCTGCAGTATACGCGGAACGATGTTGACCTGAAGAGAGGAAACTTTAGAGTAAGGGGTGGTAGAATAGATATTGTCCCCGCTTACGAAGATTATATTGTAAGAATTGAAGTGCCTGATAAAACCATTGAATCAATCAAGATTGTAGATTTATTGACCAACAAGGTTTTGCAAGTTAAGGATAAAATCGTGATTTATCCCGCAGGGCACTGGGTGACCACAAAAAGCAAATTAGAAAGGGCTATAGAATCAATAAAACAGGAGCTTGAGGAAAGGCTTGAGGAACTCTACAGACAGGGAAAAATTCTGGAAGCGCAACGTTTGGAAAGGAGAACAAAATTTGACTTGGAAATGTTAAAAGAAGTGGGATATTGCCCTGGAATAGAAAATTATTCCAGACATTTATCGGGAAGGAAACCGGGTGAAAGGCCATTTTGCCTCATTGACTACTTCCCGGACGAGTACTTAACGATAATAGATGAATCTCACGTTACAATCCCTCAGCTTATGGCAATGTACAATGGTGACAGGTCCAGAAAAGAAACACTCGTGGAGTATGGCTTCCGTTTACCAAGCGCTCTCGATAATAGACCGCTGAAATTTGAAGAGATTGAAGAACTCTGGGATAAGGTGCTTTTTGTTTCTGCAACGCCCGCTGAGTACGAAATAAAAAAATCCAATGGGATAGTGGTAGAACAGATAATAAGGCCCACTGGCCTTGTAGACCCAGAGATAATAGTTAAACCATCTTCCAACCAGGTCGAAGATATGATAGAAGAAATAAGAAACGTTGTAGAAAGGGGAGAGAGAGTTCTGATTTCTACAATAACAAAAAGAACCGCCGAGGATCTTGCTGAATACTTAACCACATTGGGGTTCAGGGTGAAATATCTTCATTCGGAAATTGATGCACTGGAGAGAGTAGAAATAATCCGAGGCCTTAGACTTGGAGAGTTTGATGTGCTCGTTGGAGTAAATCTTTTGAGAGAGGGGCTTGACCTCCCAGAGGTCTCTCTCGTTCTTATAACTGATGCAGATAAAACTGGTTTTTTAAGGTCGGAGACTGCTTTAATCCAAATGGCTGGAAGAGCTGCGAGGAATGCCTGCGGGAGGGTCGTACTTTACGCTGATGTTATTACTGATGCAATGGAAAGGGCCATAAAAGAGACTAACCGGCGAAGAGAAATTCAAATGGCATATAATCGTGAACACAATATTGTTCCTCAAACCATTAGGAAGACTCCAGAAGAAATTATAAGAACAACGATCGTAGCCGATGAAAGGATAATAAAGAAAAGTGATGAAGATGATATAGAGAAAGAGGTAGCCGAATTGAAATCGATGTTTACTATATACGAGGTTATAGAGGAACTGGAAAGACGAATGTTCAAGGCTGCCAGTTTGTTGGACTTTGAAAAGGCTGCAAAATATAGAGATACCATAAAACAGATTAAAAACGAGTTAGAGAAAAAGGAGAAAAAAGTTGCAAAAGCATCGAAAAAGGGAACCAAATAGTTCGATAGAAATTTCAATTGTTGGTGGCGGGTTTGACGTTGTAGGTTTGCCGTACCATGTTGACTTCGCTCCCGGAAGTTACATTTTTTTAAAGTATCCAGAAGTAGAAGAAGAACTCCTCGTTAAAGTAAGAGGATTTTCAAAAAAAGTTGCTGGAAAAATTCTCGATCGCTTCAGAATTGCTGGGAATGATGAGATTATCTCAACGATGAAAAAAATAACAAAGGGATTCCTTTTTGAAAACAACCTTAGAGACGTTAAAATCGTAAAAGAGGAGTTTGATATAGGGAAGGGGATTATCACTTTTAAATTCACTGCCGAGCGAAAGCTAAAACTTGACAAGGTCGCAGCGGCTCTATCCAAAATTTTACACGTTCGTGTCGAGTTTCAGCAAATTGGAGCCCGCGATTTGGCCAGAATTACTGGCGGTGTTGGAATTTGTGGATTCGAAATATGTTGTAGAAGATTTCTTAAAATACTCCCTTCAGTTACTCTTGAAACTGCTAAAGAACAATTCATTTTTGCCTCTCCCGATAGAATTTCTGGTATATGTGGCAGGTTGAGATGCTGTCTGAGATATGAGCTCGAATATTATAGAGATCTCAAATCCAAGTTTCCTGAAATTGGAAGTGTCATTGAAACTGATAAAGGACCTGGTAGAGTTGCTGAAATTAACTATTTGGCAAAAAAAATAAAACTTCAATTTGGTGATGGAACAGAAGAAGAAATGGATTGGAACCCGGTGGGAGTTGAAAGCTTTGAAGGGGAGCAAGATGAAGTTTAAAGAAACTTTTAAGAAATTTTTCAAAAGTAAAGTGGCAAAAATTCTTCTTATCGCCATTTTTACGGGGGTATTTCTTTCAGTTTACTCCCTTATTGCAATTGTATTTGCCGATCGTATAATTCTTGAAAAATACGTAGGTTCAAGAAAAACGACCGAAGTACCCTATTTGTCGGGCCTTAAAGTTGAAGAATGCGTAAGTTTACTAAATGAAAAAGGACTAAAATGGAATGTAGTGGGCTCAGGAAAATACGTATGGAAAACTGAACCCCCGGCAGGAATGCTTGTTAAAGAGGGAAGAATAATTCACCTTTATCTTACTGATAACCCTCGCGGAGGAACTCCTTAACCATTTCATCTATACGCTTTACTTGCACAAGAAGTGACTCAAGCTCGTCAAGGGGAAGCATACTGGAAGCGTCAGATAGGGCATTCTTCGGCTCGGGATGAGTTTCAACAAATAGACCATCTATACCTATGGAAACGCCTGCTCGTGCAAGAGGGAAAATAAACTCGGGGTTGCCACCTCGTGGATCTTTCGAAGGTATTCCATAAACTCTCACAGTATGGGTTACATCAAAGATGACAGGGTAACCCGTATCCCTCATAGTCTTTAGCGAACGCATATCTACAATGATATTATGGTAGCCAAAGAAGGTTCCTCTTTCCGTTAGTAGAATTTTCGTGTTTCCTGTGCTTTCAATCTTTTTTACAACATTTTTTATATCCTGCGGCGCGAGAAATTGCCCCTTCTTGACATTGATTACTTTTCCTGTCCTTGCAATCTCTAAGGTCAATCGAGTCTGCATACATAAAAAGGCGGGTATCTGAATAACATCAAGCACTTGAGCGGCGATTGGCACTTCATCTGGATAATGAACATCGGAAAGTACAGGTACATTGAACTCTCTTTTCACCTTTTCAAGGATTTTTATTCCCTTTTCCACACCAGGGCCATAATAGTATTCAACTGAGGATCTATTATCCTTGGCATAGGAGGATTTGAAAATGAAAGGAATCTCTAATTTTTCCGTGATCTTCCTGATTTTCTCAGCAATCTTAAGAGTTGTATCTTCACTTTCAATAACGCATGGCCCCGCAATCAAAACAATGGGATTGTTTCCCCCGATTTTAATGTTTCCAACTTCTATCTCCTTTGTCATTTTGTGACTCCTATTAGTTTGTAAATAATCTCTTCTGGTACCGAGTGTCTCTTGAATTCTTTAACAATACTTGAAACATCGTATTCAATGTACTTAACTTCAAAATGCCCATTTTCTAAAATTCCATAGGTAGGATACCTATCTTTCCCCCTTGGGAAACCGAGACTACCAGGATTAAAAATGGTGACATTGTCCATCTGTAAACTTCCACTCTGGTGAGTATGTCCATAAAGGATAATATCCACGGGCTTATTGGGTAGCATTTTTTCTTTTATAGTCTTTCGATCTTGGTCAAAAGTGACATAATCTCCAAGGGGATCCTTAGCTGAAGAGTGATAAAGGAGCAGAGAATGCTTGTCAATCACAATTTCTTGTGTTAGTGGGAGAGCTTTAAGAAATTCAGCATTTTCAATTGAAAGATTATACTTAAAATAGTCCCTCACTTCATAGGTAATTTTCCTAAACTCTTCCGTTGTCCCGGGACAGTCTATATCCAGGGCAACGCTATAATCATGGTTTCCCATTACACAATAATTTGCCTTTTCTCTTACTATAGAAGTAACTTCATCGGGGAAAGGGCCATAATCAACAAGATCCCCGAGGCATATCATAAGGTCATAACTTTCTAACTTTAGAACTTTTTCGAGAGGAAAGATGTTTCCGTGAATATCTGATAATATAAGTATCCTCATTTTACTCCCACTCTATTGTTGCCGGAGGTTTCGTCGAAACGTCGTATACAACCCTGTTTACTCCATGTACATTGTTCAATATACTTGTAGAGATTTCCGCAAGAACCTCGTAAGGCATCCTATACCAGTCCGCAGTCATTCCGTCTACGCTAACAACTGCCCTTATTGCTATTACATTCTCATAGCTTCTTTTATCGCCCTTAACCCCGACGGTTTTAACCGGAAGAAGGACAGGAAATACTTGCCATATTTCATCATAGAGGCCGTGCCTTTTTATAATAGATTCCACAATATAATCGGCATCTTGAATTATTTTAACCTTTTCTGGAGACACCTCCCCGATAATCCTGACTGCCATGCCAGGTCCCGGAAAAGGGTGCCTCTTAAGAATCTCATCAGGAACGTTTAGAAGCTTCCCGAGTTTTCTCACTTCATCTTTAAAAAGTTCTCTGAGGGGTTCAATTAATTTCAAATGTAACTTTTCAGGCAAGCCACCAACATTGTGATGGGACTTAATCACCTCAGAGGGTCCAACAACTGAGGTAGATTCAATAACATCCGGATACAGAGTTCCCTGGGCAAGAAACTCAAATTTTATGCCAATTTTCTGCGCTTCACGTTCAAATACCTCGATGAACTTTCTTCCTATTATCTTTCTTTTTTTCTCAGGGTCTTCGATGCCTTGAAGGGCATCGAAGAATTGAGAAGAAGCGTCTACAATTCTCAAGTTAGGATTATGTCCAAAATATTTCAAAATTCTCTCCCTCTCCCCCTTTTTAAGCAAGCCCGTATCAACAAAAATGGGGTAGTAATTATTTCCAATGGCTTTATCGAGAAGGTAAGCAACGACCGATGAATCAACTCCCCCAGATAAAGCTAAGAGGACTTTCGAAGAGCCAACCTTTGCACGAATTTCACTAATTTTCTGACTCAAGAAATCTTCGAGATTCCAGCTATCGGAGGCACCGCAAATCTTTTTTACAAAATTACCAAGTAAAATAAAACCATCTTCAGTATGGGCGACCTCTGGGTGGAATTGAACTCCATAGATCCGCTTCTCTGGATTCTCAATAACAGCGAAAGGGGAGTTATCTGTCGATCCGCTCACAACAAAACCTTCGGGCAGATTCCTTACCACGTCCCCATGAGACATCCATACGGTACTACCATCTCTGACTCCTTCCAGTAAAGCTGAATCGTTTTTCAAAATTTTCAATTTCTGAAACCCATATTCTCTGCTTTCGGCAGGCTCGACTTTTCCCCCAAAGAGATACGCAATTGCTTGGAGGCCATAGCAAATTCCCAAAACTGGGAGTCCCATGTCGAATATTTCTCGAGAGGGTAAAGGGGCATTCTTATCATATACACTGGAAGGGCCACCCGAAAGGATTATGCCTTTTACATTTTCTCCTAAGGTTTCCGGTGTTGTCCAATATGGTAAAATTTCCGAATATGTTCCAATTTCTCTAACTCTTCTTGCGATAAGCTGAGTATACTGGGAGCCAAAGTCAAGGATTACTATTTTTTCTTTCAATACCACCTTCTCCCTTTTGGCAACTGGTTTTTAATTTTTCCGTTTACGTAGAGTCCACTACCCAAGTAATCATCACCACACTTAACTATCACCTGCCCATTTTCCACATTGCTTGAATTCATAAAGAGGTCTTTCCCTTCCAGATAATCCTCAACTTGTTCTGGACTTATTTCCAATACGTTTCTCGTTGCATATTTGCCAAAAATCTGGATTCCTGCGGTTGTTAATTTATATCCATCTCGGTAAACCCTTACAAGCCTGATGCCTCTCCTTGAGAAATTTTTTATGGGAAAGGCGTAGGCTTCATCAGACATAATCCACAAATCACCCGCTAAAACCAGCTTCCAATTAGTGAAAATCTCTTCTGGAATCCCAAACTTGTTTTTTATCTCTTTTAGAATCTTCTCAACCATCTTTGATTATACCAATTTTAAAGCAGTCCTCAAGTTTATTCTAATTTCGAAGCTGAAGTTTGACATTCTTAAAAAGTCCGTTTAAAATTCAAGTTTGATAGAGGAGGTGATTATGGCTTTTCCAACGGTTAGACCAGGTATCGGATGGTTCACAATCCCTGAAATGTTCGAAAGGTCACATAGATTGTATAAAGAGAGGATGGCCCTCATGATGAGGGAGGGCGAAGATTGGATTACTTTTACGTACGATGATATGTATGACCATGTTACCCGTCTTGCTAAATATTTAAAAGAAGAGCTTGGGCTTAAGAAAGGTGATAAGGCTGCAATTATTGGCGACAATTCCCCCTATTGGGCTATAACCTATTTTGCCTACCACTGGCTGGGTTTAACTGTTATTCCCGTTGATGCACGACTTAAACCCCCAGAGATTAAATTTATATTGAAGGATTCGGAGGCTGTTCTAATAACTGCACAAGAAAGATTTCTTGAAGACATCATAGAAATCCAGAAAGAGGTTCCAACTCTGAAATATATAATCTCTAAGCAGCCTAACAAGTTTAATATTACATCCCTTAAGGATATCTTCCAGAAAGTGAAGGCAGGGATACCGAGAGAGAATGTTGCTTTTGAAGACCTTGCAGTAATCCTTTACACATCGGGAACCACAGGAATTTCCAAAGGAGTAATGCTTTTACATAAAAATATAATGTCTGATGTTGATTCACTTTACCAGTGTCTCGAATATGGGCCTGGAGACACCTTTTTCTCCGTTTTGCCTATTCACCATGTCTACGAACAAACTTGTGGGCTTGTAGTTCCAATCGCAGGAGGCGCTACTATTGCATATGCAAGTTCGCTTAAATCAAAGGTAATGATAGAAGAGATGCAGTATGTGAAACCCACTGCAATGCTTGTCGTTCCTTTATTACTTGAAAAAATCGTAGAAGGAATATTCAAGAATGTTGAAAAATCTGGTATTTTAACGAAAGCGGTTTTTACCGGTTTAAGAGGAACCTCAAAGGCTTTGGATACTTTCTTGAAAGGAAAAGCCTCTAAAACTTTATTCAAGAGTATCAGAGCTAAACTCGGAATGGATAACCTTAGATACTTAATATCAGGTGGGGCTGCTCTTCCCAGATGGGTATCAAAGGCACTTGAAGAAATGGGGTTTCCTATTCTACAGGGTTATGGGCTCTCGGAAACATCTCCTGTCATTACGTTGAATCCCATCTGTTGTCCCAAGAACGAAAGTGTTGGATTACCAATACCCTATGCTGAGATTAAGATTCATGAACCCAATGAAGAAGGTATTGGAGAAATTGCAGTAAAGGGACCCATGGTAATGGCTGGTTATTATAAAAATGAAGAAGCCACAAAAGAGGTATTTACCGAAGATGGATGGTTCCTCACAGGAGACTTAGGCTATATGGATAAAGATGGTTATGTCTATATAACTGGAAGAAAGAAAAATGTGATTGTAACAGCAGGTGGAAAGAATGTATATCCGGAGGAAATTGAAACCGCTCTGTTGAGATCACCATACATTGCTGAAGTCCTGGTACTCGGAGCCTTTGACCCTGAAAGCAAAAAAGAAGAAGTCCATGCGATTGTGTATCCCAACTTTGAAGCAGTTCAGCAGTATTTCGAAGAGCAGGGAATTAAAAACCCAACAATTGACGACATATACAGGCTCATTGATAGGGAAATCGACACCTACTGCAATGATCTTGCAGAATACAAAAGGGTGAAAAAATTTACTATTCGTGAAGAGGAATTTCCAAAAACCACTTCGATGAAGATAAAACGTTACCTGTTTCAGCAGCAATACAGGGACACAAAGAAAAAGTAGGGCTAAAGGTTCAAATCTCTGGCTTAATAATTAAGGTGTAAGCAAATATTTAACGTTATAACAAAAATGCCTTAAGGAAGCTATTAAACTTAGTTACCTTCGATACTACTAATTACGAGCTTTATTTCGTGTAATAAGTGAGCAGGGTTTTTGATGGGGAAATGTAATTTTTCTATCACATCTTCGGAAGGCAGATTTTTAATCCTTAGGCCCGCAAGTCTTTCTCTAAGAAGAGAATTGTTTTCAATCGGATATTTTACACCTTTTGTACACTTTAGAACCGCATATGCCCACGGTATATCAAGGGCTTTAGCTACATCTTCAGCAGCTATGCCATAATAATGAACTAAAGTCTCAGCGTCATTACCCTCTTTAACCATTTTGTAGGCGAGCTTTGCAATCCCTCCAGCAGTGTGGACCTTCATTTCTCTGACTTCCTCCTTCGCAAGCTCTTCTATTTTCTTAATCTTTTCCATGGCAAGTGTAGGATCAGCTCTTAAAATATTCCTTACCGTGTTTCTCGTAAGTCCAACTCTTCTCGCTATTTCATCTTCTGTTTTCAGATATTCATCTCTGAGGACCACAACGTAAGCAGCCCTTGCCAGACTTGGAAGCCATGTAAGAGTCCTATACTCTGCCAGTTTGTTTAACCCTCCTAAGAGATCTACAGCCTTGAAAAAGACCCGACTTACAAGATATTCAAGGTCTTTTTCATTCATTTCTGTTTGTGGTAAACCTGTAATCTCAATTACCATAATCTAACCTCCTATTGGCTCACCAATTTTCACAAGACCGGTATCTATGATTTCAAGAAAATGTGTTCTCGTGTCATGACCACACATTCTACACCCATCTATCCTGAACAATCTTACAATTTCACCCAATTCTTTTTTATACAATCTCGCCTTATAAATCGAATCAATCAACTCCTTAGCCAGTACCATGGTTCCGTCAACTATGTGTCCTACCGCATATCCGCCAGCAGCTTCAGCGGTTAATTCTTCATGCCCACTTCTTTTTTGGGATACGAATAGAGCAGTCTGATACCACTTTTTCATATAATTATACATTCTCCTGACCACTGCCCGTGCCATCATTTCCTTATTTTCGAAGAGTCCAGTAATAGAGTCAACAATCGTGAATTTAACTTTATAGGTTTTAATTGCGTATGTTAAAGTTGCGAGTAAATCCGGTATATTTTCCCTAATCCGAGTGGAAGAGGCTGCATCTATCAGAATTATATTATCTTGAAACTCGTCAAAATTTAAACCCATTGCTATTGCCCTTAACCTTAGCGAAGCAACTACGAAATTCGCAGGCGATTCTACGGTGATGAAAGCTACTTTATCACCTTTACTGGCCCTATAGACCGTAAATTGCTCCACCATCAATGATTTTCCTGTGTCCGAAACGCCAGTAATGTTCATTACAGAGTAAGAAGGAATCCCTTTTAAAGATTTCTTCTCAAGACGATTCTTTACAGATTCTACTATATAAAATAAATCATCAAGCCCTTCAATTCCCGTTGAAACTCCATAGATTTCAGGTGCTTTTTCAAGCGCCTGTGAACCTGTATAGATAGCCGTTAGATCAGGCTCTATTTTTTGCTGTTCTTCTTTGTATTCTTCGGGCATAACTCGCTCCTTTTTTAAATGTTAATGTAAAGTAATAGGAGAATCAACATCTTTCCAAATCTCATTTGACAAGCTGGTTAGATATCTTTTAACGAATTGGTAAATTCTTGTAATAATTCCAAAACTTATTGCTAATCCTAAATGCTTCTCTAAGCAATTAAAACATAGTTAAATTCAATCCTCTACAATTAATCCATCTCGTATTCTGATGATTTTCTGAGCCCGCTTGGCTACCTCGTAGTCATGGGTGACAACAACAATCGTCCTGCCGTCTTTATGAAGTTCGTCAAAGATATTCAGGATCTCCGAAGCAGAAACGGAATCCAAGTTCCCTGTTGGTTCATCGGCAAGGATTATTTTGGGATCATTGGCCAGGGCCCTTGCGATAGCTACCCTTTGCCTTTCGCCACCTGAAAGTTCTGTGGGTTTGTGATTTATTCTATGTCCAATTCCCAACCTCTTCAACAATCTTGTTGCTTTATCCCTTCTTTCCTTAGGTGGAACTTTCGCATAAATCATGGGAAGTTCAACATTTTCAACAGCAGTAAATCTGGGAAGGAGGTTGAAATTTTGAAATACAAACCCAACCTTTTTTCTCCTTATTTCTGCAAGTTTATCTTCATCCAGGCTCTGAACCGGAATACCTTCAAAATTGTAAATACCAGAGGTAGGGGTATCAAGGCACCCAATGATGTGCATTAAAGTGGATTTACCAGAACCAGATGGACCCATGATAGAAATGTACTCACCCTCATGGATCTCTAAGGAGATTCCCCTCAAAACCTCTACGGGAACCTCATCTAAAAAATAGGTTTTTTTGATGTCAATAAGCTCTATTAAAGGTTTCATTCTCGGCTCTCAAATCTTTTTGTGGGCTGTTTTCCTTCAAATGCCTTTCTTTTGATTTCGAATTTTACTTTTTGACCATCTTTTAGGATCCTCAAGCGGCTATAAGGTCCAACGGCGATGGTATCACCTTCGGAGACGCCTTCAAGAATTTCTGCTTCATTAGAAGCAATAGCTCCAATCTTTACAAAGGTCTTATAAACTTTTCCACCTTTTATTAAGAAAAGATAATCTTCGCCTGTCTTTTCTTTCCCAAGAGCCTGGACCGGTACTTTCAGTACCGAATCTTTTCTACTTACAATTATCTCGCAGGTGGCGGACATTCCCGGATACAAAATACCGGTATCTACAACTGCCACTTCAACAGAATACTGCACCCCACTGGTAGTTGTAGTAGAGGCTCCCTGGTAAGGAGCGGCAGATATTGCCTTTACAATCCCTCTAAAGTTTTTATCAGGATAGGCTGTAACCTTAATATTAACTGGTTGTCCTTCTTTTACTTTCACGATCTCTGATTCATCCACGTAGGCATTAACTTTCATTTTTGAGAGCTCAGCAATTGTCATTATTACAGTAGCAGGATTGTTAACCGTTCCCATTACGACGATTTCACCCGCTTCCTTATTTAGACTAATTACCTTGCCCGTTATTGGAGATGTAATCACAGTCTTACTGAGTTGATACTCAGCGTCCTTTAAAGAGTAGTAAGTTGATTGATACTGGGCTTTTAAGCTTTCAAGTTGCAACCTGGAATTTTCATAATCGGTTTCTGCAACAAGACCTTTTTCATAGAGATTTTTAATCCTTTCAAAATCCTTTTGCGCTTTGTCAAGCTTACTTTTTAGATCGTTTAAACTCATTTTAAGGCTATTTACTTTTGCCTCGTAAGATTGCTTGTCTATGAGGCAAAGAGTATCGCCTTTTTTCACGTAATCTCCTAATCTAACGTAAATCTTCTCAATTCTCCCCATTATATCGGAACCGATGTCGACCTGTTTTTCAGCTTTGATTTCGCCATCAGCACGAACCACTTCCTGAATGTGCCCTCGTGTAACAATTTGGGCCTCAAGTAAGGGAACATTTTTATTCGATTTTGCAACATTCGCACCAACTATGATAGCAAGGACTACCACTATCCCGGTTATGATAGCTATTCTCTTTGCTTTCATCTAATAACCTCCATTCCTGTAAGGTACGACAAATTTTCAATGTTTATTAAATAATTATATTTTGCCTCTATTAAACCCACTTCGCTCTGTAGATAACTGGTTTCAGCATCCATTAACTGTAAAAGGGAAATTATCCCTTCTTTATACTGTTCCCTTGCGAGGGAATAGGCTGCCTCCGACTGTTCGAGCCTCAACTTTGCCAACTCAAAGGTTTTTGAATTGAAAAGAAGATCTTCGTAAGCATTTTTGACTTTTGTTAATACTTCAAGGATTGTCTTCTTGTATCTGTAAGTATAGGCCCTTTCGAGTTGTGACCTTTGTGCAACAGCAAAGGGGTAACTTAGTAAGTTTATATAAGCCTGAATCGTCCACTGTTCTCTTTCACTATACTCCTGAAGATTTTGGGGTAAACCGTTCCCAGAATAATACCATGTTTTACCAAAGGAAATTTGTGGAACGAAAGAAAGAGAAGTGTAAAGTAAATTGACCCTGCTGGAATGCATGAGGGCAGAATAGCTTTTAATTGAAAAATTGTTCCTTAAAGCATTTTCAAGGTAAAACTCTTTTTCTCTTATTTGAAAACTATCCAGTTGTGGTTCATAGTCTTCCAGAACGACGGCAACATTGCCGCTAAGTCCGAGTAGAGATTTTAGTTGTTCGAGGCTTTTTAAATAAGCGTTTTGGGCGCTTAAAAGATTTATCTCAGCATTTTTAATCTCTATTTCGCCTTTGAGAGAATCGGTTTTCGATACCATTCCCAGTTTATAACGCTCCACAATTAGTTCATAATAGAGCCTACTTCGCTCCAATGCTTTAGTATATGCCTCCATAGTTTTTTTCAATTTTAATGTATTTAAATAAACCGTTTTTAAATTTAGCAGTAGCTGACGCCTCGCATCTTCTTGGTTTAAAAAAGTGTTCCTGAAATCAAAGTATGAGCCCACTGCCTTGAAAAGATTATTTGTAGAAAGTAAAGTAGCGCTTAAGGTAAGATTAGAACTATACTGCGGAGTTGGAAAGGAAGCAGGTGGATTCTGGTATGTTATCTCATTTTTGGTTATTGAAAAGTCAGCAATTCCAATCGCGCTTGCTATGTTTCCTGCGAACCCGTAGGCAGATGCGTTTTTGCTAAATTTTATCTCCCTGTATGCCGGTGAGAATCTTTCAGCAATCTGTAAAAGGTTTTCATACCTAAGGATAACCGTATCTGGCTTACTTAGTGAAATTATTAGCGAGATTAAGAACAATTTCATCTTATCCTCCTTACCATTAATAATGGGTGAACAATTAAAATATAGGAAAGCCAGAGATTGCCTACAATTGTAAAAGCTTGTTCCTTTTTCACTTTGGCATACTTTTCAAGGCCCAATGCAGCAACTGCCAAGGCAAAAAGTGTAAAAAGGTCAACCTGACTGGCAACAGTAGCTAAATAACTGGTTTTGCTGGCAAAAAATACACCTAAGTCGATTCTAACCAGCGGATTTTTAGTGATTAATGCAACGGGCAATTTTATTAACGTTGAAAGGGAGGATATATAACTGGAGAAAGAGAAAATAGTAAAGGATTTTGAATATGGCAATTCTCCACCGAAAATCGGAACAGCTATGTTATATATCAGTGCAAGTAGGGCAACCTTTAAGGGATAAAAAATTAGAATTGTTACAAGGCCGAAGATAATTCGTCTCGGTGAATTTAATATCAGTAAAGCATTCGATTTTTGGTCTTCAGGAAGCTCAGCAACACGTTTCATCGCATTTGAAAGAATCTCCTCTCTCAAAAGAAGCTGAATTCCGACAAAGAAGAGGAGACTTAACAGGAGACCCATAAAAAGGGGAGCCCAGGGCTTTTGTTCCTCTTCAAAAACTTTATCAGGTTCGTAAATTATCCTTATCAAATTTCTCATAATTTATCTTTTTATTCGTACCTTAACGCTTCAACAGGATTGAGCTTTGCTGCTTTCCTTGCAGGGTAAATGCCAAAAAATAAACCCACGGCTGAGGAAAAACCTAACCCAATTATTATACTCCATAGAGGAATAGAAGCGGGGAGTGGAGTGAGAAGAGAAACCACTTTACCGAAAATTAAACCAATCACAACACCTATAAGACCTCCGATAGTGGTGAGCAAAATGGCCTCTATTAGAAATAGAAGCAGAATATCCTTTGGTGTGGCTCCAACCGCCTTTCTCACACCAATTTCTCTCGTCCTTTCAGTCACTGATACAAGCATGATGTTCATAATTCCGATGCCGCCTACAATAAGTGCCATTGAGGCTATTGCGATCATAGCAATAAATATACCACCTGTAATTTGCTTGTATGCTGAGATCAACATTTCTGATGTGTTCAAGAAAAAGTTGTTATCTTCCGTAAACCTTATACCTCTTCTGGCTCTCAAAAGACTTTCTATGGCCTCTATTCCTTTCTCAAGGGGCACATCATCTCTTATTTTGACTACAATCTGAAGGCTTCTGAATATTCGGTAGGGCCCGAACCTTCCCTGTATAGGGAAATACTTTAAAACCGTCGTAATTGGGAGCAACATTACATTATCCATATTTTGTCCAAAGAGCTGTCCCTTTGGCTTCAAGACCCCTATTATAATGAATTTGTATTTATCAATCCATATCTCCTTCCCAATAGGATCTTCCTTAGGGAAAAGTCTCTGTTTAATGAAATCACCGATAATCACTGTATTTGTCTTATACAGAACGTCATTTTCAATAAAAGGCCTTCCAGAAGCTAATTCATACCCGGATATTGCTATGTAGTCTGGTTCTACTCCTTGAGGGTCTGCATCAACAGTTTTTTCTTTGTACCTCACCGTAATTGATCTTACAGGTTGAACCGCAGATACAAGTTCTACTTCATCTAAATTCCTGATTGCCTTGGCATCCTCTATGGTTAAATCAGGAGTCTTCATAAGCTTCCGTATTTCTTCTGGGGTTAACCTGCCAGTGAGAACCCACTTGTACTTTTGAACATATACTGTAGAAGTCCCAAGACCACCAAGCACCTTGTAAACGTATTTATTGATGCCATCAATTACCGAAACCATTGCAATGACCGTAGATACTCCCACAATTATTCCAAGAGTAGTAAGTAAAGAACGGAGCTTATTGCTGTTAAAAGTCAACCACGCCGATTTCAATAACTCGATAAACCCATTCATTTTACCTCCAAATATATTGACGTA
>CAZZKY010000058.1:0-1812 GCA_964654765.1 uncultured bacterium
GAAAATTGCCTGCTCGTTACTAAGGACATAGATTGGGTGTTTAACCTTGCAGCCAATATGGGTGGAATAGGTTTCATAACTCAGGTCGGTGCGGAAATCATGCATGATAACAGCCTTATAAATATTAATATGCTTGAAGCCTCAGTTAGAAACGGAGTAAAGAGATTTTTCTTCTCCTCTTCCGCCTGTGTGTATCCCGAGTTCAAGCAGTTAAATGAGGAGGTTACTCCACTTAAAGAAGACGATGCAATTCCTGCTCAACCAGACACTTTTTATGGTTGGGAGAAACTTTATGCTGAAAAATTATGTGAAGCTTATCAAAAAGACTATGGCCTCGAGGTAAGAATAGCGAGATACCACAACATATATGGTCCAGAGGGCACTTATGAGGGCGGAAGGGAGAAAGCCCCTGCAGCACTTTGCAGGAAAGTCGCCCTTGCCAGTGATCCGGGTGAGATAGAGATTTGGGGTGACGGGAAACAAACGCGTTCTTTTTGTTACATTGATGATGCTGTTGAAGGTACCATTAGGCTTATGGAGTCCGACTTTGATAAACCATTAAACATTGGTTCGGACAGGCTTGTTACCATTGATGAGCTTGCTGACATTATCATAAAAATCTCAGGTAAGAAAATTACAAAAAAATATGATACTACAAAGCCACAAGGAGTTCGTGGCAGGAATGCAGACCTGACCCTTATGGAAAAAGTACTTGGATGGAGGCCACGGGTTTCTCTGGAGGAGGGTCTTGAGAAGACCTATCGCTGGATTGAAAAGATGGTAAAAAGTAAATAAGTGTAGGTCAATGAACGGAAACAAACCTATTCTTGTGGTTCACCCCCAGGTGGGAGCAGTTGGAGGATCAGAGTTTAGCCTTGCTGTGTTACTGGAACTCCTCACAAATGACCTGAACCTCAAAACTGTCCTTTTAACCCACGAAATGTTTCCTGTATCTGAATTTAATAGAGTATGGAGAACCAATATAAATTATGAGAATCTGGAAGTTATTAGTTTGAAATTCCCTCGAAAATTTGCCTCAACTTTTTCTTATCTCAAGTGTGCGAGGCTTTCAAGCTATGTGAAGAAAAACCTCTCGAAATTTTCCCTTGTCATATCCGCATACAACCCGCTTGTTGATATTGAGAAGACAATTTCATTTATAAGAGATGTCACCTTTGTTCAATATGAATCTTCGAAAGCCAGGCAGTTTGTATACAAATTGATTAACCTATTTTTTGGACTTAAAGGAGAGATAAGCGAAAATAACATAATGGTGAGCAATTCCGAATTCTCGAGAAGGGTCATCAAGGAGCATTTTGGAATTGAGTCCTGCGTGATATATCCCCCAGTATACGTTGTTTCTGATCCGGAAAAAATTCCTTGGTATGAAAGGGAAAATGGATTTGTTTATATAGGGCGTATAAGTAGAGAGAAAAGGGTGCTTGAGATCATCGATGTGGTAAAGGCCCTGAGAGAGAAGGGATACGATCTACATCTACACATAGTGGGTACCGGTAATGACAGAAAATATTTGGAGTCTGTCAAGCTTAGTTGTAGTCAACCATGGTGTAAAATGGAAGGAGCAAAGTATGGGAGCGACAAAGAGGAAATTTTATTGTCTCACAAATTCGGCATAAACCTTTGTTATAATGAGACATTTGGAATTTCAGTCGCCGAACAGGTTGCTCTTGGAGAGGTCGTATTTGTTGCTGATTCGGGTGGACAGGTGGAAATAGTTGAGGATGAGTTTTTAAGGGTAAAGGACAAGGAAGACCTGTTAAGTAAGTTTGAAATTTTGATTAACAATGAAGG
>CAZZKY010000059.1:0-8245 GCA_964654765.1 uncultured bacterium
AGGCAAAGTTTATGAAATGGAATATACGCCAGATATTGAATTTACCGATGAAGGAAGACTTTTTGGACATCTCATCATTGGGTATGAATTTGTGAGTAAAAAGATTCATGAAATTGAAGTGGTGAACAAGTTTCCTGAGGAGCTGCGAATGAAAATTTTACATATGATTCTCTCTCATCACGGTGAGTTACAGTTTGGGTCACCGGTGAAACCGATGTTCTTGGAAGCTCAGATCTTGCATTTCCTTGATGACCTTGACGCAAAGGCTGATATGTTCAAAAAAGCCTCTGATCTAAGAAGTGAGAGCAATACAAAATGGAGCGAATTTTCAAAACCTCTTGGCAGATCTGTTTTTTTGGGTGAGTTAGAGGAGGAATAGAAATGAAAGAAATCTGGCTCGAGAGCGCAGTGGAAAGTTTAAATAAGGCAAAAAGGATGCTTTACGTTGGTGATTATAAAAATGCTTGCATCAACTCAAGAATATCCGCAACAAAAGCAATCTACTCAGCTCTTGCGGACAATGATGATGTAAAATACAGAGATGAAATCGTAGCCCTTTATGAAATTTACAAATTAAAAAATGGTAAAGACGAGGAGATAGAAAAGGCCGTGTTTTTCCTTTCCAGATTCATACTCTATGAGGATATCGTGACCCCCTATCTGGCTGAAAAATGGGAAGGTTTACCCACTAAAGAGGATGCTGAGAAGGCAGTCAATTTGGCAGAGAAGTTAATTGAGAAGATTTCTAACCTTCGTTAGATACCATTTCGCTCCATTTCTGTGCCAGAAGGTCGCGTCTCGGTTTGTAAACTGTTTCGTAAAAATACCTCTGAGATAGAAGAACTCCCTTGTCGTAACTTTTAACTATTTCGAGGGCTTCTTGAAAAGCCTTATCAAATTTTCCTCCAAATCTACTTTCAATCTGCCTCTTGAAAGCTTCAGGAGTTTGTATCTCATTACCAATTATGAAAAATGGTCTTCCATCTATTTCAACAGAATAGGCCTGTTCATCGCCAAGGGAGAAGATTTTGAATTTTTCCTGAATCTCTTTTATTTTCTCCCTCGGTATTCCCTTAATTTGTTCGAAGGATGGTTTTAAAGGAAATTCTTCACCTTTTACGGTTTTAAACCCCCTTTTTGCTGCTGCATAGAAGATGGCCCTGTTTAGGCCAAAGGATTTAGCGGAATCAAGAGGCAGGCCAAGGACATAAGCCCTTGCGGCCTGCAAAGTTGCCATTACTTGAAATCTTCCAACTTTCATTTTACCTTCCTCCAAAAAATTGTTGCTATAGGGCCATCTTTGCCAATTTCATAGGGAGAATACAGCATTTTAAGTACAATACCCTCGTGACCCTTCTTTTTTTCCGCAAGAAGATGGGTCTTTACATCGGCAGTTAGCCTTTCGTATGGCATTAAGTAGAAAGGTTCTTTAAGGTTGAGATTTTCAAGGAAGAGTTTCCTGTCTTTCAATGGAAGCATAAATACTTTTTCGCCGTTGAGGTAGATAACGTCAAAGACCATTATTATCGGTTTGACATTTGGATTTTTCTTGAAAAGCGAAGGGATAAATCTTCTACCCTTTTCTGAATAGAGTTCTGCGTCGAGAATAGTGTTGTCAGGAATATGTTCAAGAAAGGCTAAGAGGTAGCTAAGCTTGTCCGTCCAGTTTGGATTTTTTTCTAACCGCCTTCCCCAAAATTGGACTTTACCGTTGGATTTTATAATTTGAAGACGCCATCCATCAATCTTTGGCTCCACAATCCAATCCCCTTCCAGTATCTCTCCCATATAGGGAATTGGTTGCATGAGCCAGACTGGTTTAAGTTCCATCATTTTTCTTTCAAAAATTCAAATATTTCCTTTAAGTCTGGCAATTCTTTGATTTCGTAAACCTTTACGAAGATGGCTTTGCCTTCTTCATCTACTATAATATTTGCCCTTTCTGAAAACCCCTCATTTTCTCTAAATATTCCAAGTGATTTTGCAACACCGCCATGTGGCCAGAAATCTGAGAGGATTCTCAGTTTCTTAAGGCCGAGTTCTTTAGCCCAGGCATGTTTAGAGGGAACTGGGTCTACACTTATACCAATGGGGATTACATTTAGCTTTTCAAATTCATCGTAATGTTTTTCTAAGGCTTTCATTTGTTCACTGCAGATTTTGGTAAAGGCTAAGGGGTGGAAGGAGAGGAGAACCTTTTTCCCTCTTAGAGAACCTAATGAAAATGGCTCCCCATGTTGGTCTTTTAGTGTAAAATCTTGTACAGTGTCTCCTACTTTTATCATGAGACCTCCTTTTTGTTGTTAAAAATTTTCTTAAAGAAGAGCAAAGCTTTCTTTAGTAGAGGAAAACTTTGCCCGATTTTTCTCTTTATCAGCATTTTCCTAACACGGGGTGCATCATCCCCTATATAGCAAATAAGAGAGTATGGATTAGGTACAAAAAACTTCTTTTCAAATTGACTAAAATGTTTTTTTAACCACCGGAATTTGTGAGCCTCGTAAGGGTTACCAAAGGATTCGGGTCTCTCCCATACCTTTTTAGGAGTGCTAATTATAAGATTTCTACCAATTTTCAAGCAATTTTTAATTAGTTCAATTCCCTCCTCAAAGGTTAAGTGCTCTATTACGTCAATGAGCAGGACAAGGTCGTATTCTGTGTTTAACTGGGGGATTATTTTCAAGGCGTCTCCAATAAAGATGTTGTTGTAAATGAAATTGTGGACAGGTGTGATATATTTGGGGAAAGCTTCAACTCCATCAATTAATCTTTTCCAGTTGCAATAGTTTTCTTCTTCGCCCCATAACTCAAGAAATTCTCTTGAAAGAAAGCCATACTTTCCAAAACCAACACCAACATCCAGAATCCGTAGGGGATTTGTGTAAACAATCAACTCCACGATTTCGTTCAATTGGAGAAAATGACTAGTCGGCATACCCCTCTTCTCCTTTACCCAATTTCCGTGCACTTATTAGTAAAAATTTTACTTTTCCATTTTAAAATTGTCAAGTTTTAAAAAAGTTTGTTGGGACCTAATGTGGCACGTTATTGTTAATTTTTGATTTGCTTTAACCCGAATTAAATTTCATAAGTACCTGCTCCTTGATAAGCTTTAAAAGCTATCGGGAAGAGTAGGCGAATCAGCATTATTTGAACACATAGCAAGGCAATTTGAACGGTTATGAGTTTGTATTCACCTTTCAATATAAGTACCGGGAAGTTTGTCACAAGCAAAATAGGTATTACATAAAGTAGGAGCTTTTGAAAGATTACGGGAAATATTTTGTATGGATACT
Organism: uncultured bacterium; assembly: GCA_964654765.1. Classification (GTDB taxonomy): domain Bacteria; phylum Hydrothermota; class Hydrothermia; order UBA1063; family UBA1063; genus UBA1063. Next base: position 3,297 of record CAZZKY010000059.1, read on the forward strand.
TTCCATAGTCCGCTATGTCGTAGATGATCCAGGTAAGGGCTGGAAGATTAACATATTTGAAAGAGAGAAGACCTAATAAAAAGTGGAGGAAGGAGTATATCAGAAAGGAAAGGATCACTGAGAAAAGCCAGAGAGAAAGGCTTAGTATGCCAGGGAATTCGTAAGCCTTGAGGCCGAGGTAGAAGATAAATATTGATGGGATGATGCTAAATAGAGAAGGGATATCTGCAAATCGAAACAAAATTATAATTGGAGCGGAAAGGGGTTTTGTTAGGTAAAAATCGAGACTTCCTCTCCTTACAAGATGTGAGATAGATCCTGAACCATAACCACAAAAGGTGCTGAAAAGTCCGAATATGATTCCTGCTGTTCCAACGAGCATCTGTAGAGATGGCCCATCCCATCCGGCGATGTTATTTGCAAAAGTAAATACGGTCTTGTAAAAGATTATATAAACAATAACCCAGGATACCTTTCCGAGAAATTCAAGTAAGAAAGAAGTTCTAAAGATTGTAAGGTTTCTGAACCTTATCTTAAGTTGAGTTAGAATGAACTTTAATTCCTTCATAATTCATCCTCCGAAGGCTTCGTATCGTTTTAATCCTTTAGTCCAGAGTAAATGAACGAGAAAACCAAAAAAGATTATGTATGAAACGCAAATTGTCAGTTCCTGTAGGATGTTGTGAGTGGCACCCGTGAAAACCTTTGCAGGGGTGAAATAAATATACCTAAAGGGCAAGTATTGTAAACCTTTTGGAAGCAAATCCACCGGGATAATTGCACCACCTAAAAGTCCGATGGTCATCCAGTAAATGTCGTAAACTCCGAAAGGGTCGCCCACAAAGAACGCGGTAAAAGAGAGGGATAAACCTAAAAGAAGGCTTAGTATGTAGCCGAGGGACAAAAATACGATGCCTAAGGCCAGGTTTTCGATTTTTGGAAGTATGAAATAGTTTTTGAGAAAGAAAATCACCGGAACTGCTGAGAGACCAAAGAAGAGGGACCAGGTGATTGTTCCTCCTGTTGTAAGGGCTATCCAGGAATGAACAAAATTAATGGGCTTTGAGAGATAGTGAATTATGACACCGGATTTTATCTGTTCGACCAGCTCATATGAGCCGGTTGATGGCATTGTTGAGTAGGCTAACAGAGCCCAGAAGTAGTAAGTGAATAGTTCTTTAAAATTGTAGTTGCCGAATTGAAAATTTCCTGCGTAAAGTAGTTTAAAGAAAAAGAAGTAACCGAGAAGTGGAAGGTGAAACATTGTGGTCTGGAGAATCACATTGGCCCTCCACCTGAAGAGTTCTTTTACGCTTACAGAAGCAAAGGGAAGGTATTTTTTCATAAGCTACCCTCCGTGTAAATTTTTCTTATCAGCGACTCTAAGGGTGGGTCTTCGATCTGGACATCTTCTACTCCGTTCAGGTTGTTAAGAGTTTGAATTATTTCTGGTATCATGCTTCGAGGCACTTCTGTTATTAAGCATTCATCTTCTACCTTGAATCCAGGTAACTGGATTTTTTGAGTGAGATTGCTAAGCCTGACCCTTATCTGTCTTGTATCCCCCATCGATTCTTTAATTTTTTCTTTGTCTCCATCGTAGATTATCTTTCCTTTGTTTATGATTACCACCCTCTTCCCAAGTTCTTCTAAATCTCTTATATAATGGCTTGTTACAAGGATAGTGGCACCTGTTTCTCTATTAAAGGTCTTTATAAAGTCCCACAGGTTTTTCTGAGATAGTAGATCAAGTCCTATTGTGGGTTCGTCAAGAAATATGTACTCTGGATAATGCAAGATGGCTCCTATGAGTTCTACTTTTGTCCTTTCGCCAAGGGAAAGTTTTCTGAGTGGCTTGTTTACGATTTCTTCTGCTTCCAAGAGCTCGGTCAATTTTTTTAGTCTTGTTTTAAAGGTATTTTTGTCGATCCCGTAGATTTCTCTAATTAATTCATATCCCTCTCTGGGCTCAATATCCCAGATTATGGTGGATAGAAATCCTCTTTGTCCAGTAAAGAGCGCAATCTTTTGGAGAAATCTTTTATCCCTTTTGAACGGTATGAATCCATCTATCATTACAGTTCCTGAATCGGGATAGAGCACGCCTGAGAGGATTTTTACAAAGGTCGTTTTTCCGGCACCGTTCGGTCCAATTAAACCAACCATTTCACCTTTGGATATGGAGAGGGTGATCCCATCGAGGGCTACTACTTTTTCATATTTTCTCTTAAAAAGAGACTTGATAGCCCCCCACAAACCAGTTTCTACCTGTTCAACTTTATAACTTTTTTTCAAATCATATACTTGAATTCCTTCCATAATAACCTCCTCTTAGGAAAAGTGATAGATAAAGACGGACGAAGTTTTTAAGCTAATCTAATCATTTAAACACCTCGGTTTTTTTGTATATTAAATTTTCGCGCCCGCATTGTCAAGTAGTTGGCGTTTCTCATGCGATAGTTCCCTTAAAAATGCCAAAATAAAAAAAACACTGCATTCCCTTGTTCTTCAAACAAGGAGCAATGACGTAATAAGTGTGTATAACATAAAGGAAATGATGTAGTATTATCGCCCTTAATACACCCGCATATAGAAAGGCAAGAAAAAAACAAAAAATCCTTAACGAATTTCCAGAGTTCTTGGGTATGAACAGCAAATATATGGTTTGTCTTTTAAGAAGGTTTACTTAAAAGGAGGTAAAGTGGCGGTAGCAAATAAATATTCAAGGAAACTTTCACAAAGGAAGAAGTTATACACAAAGGTTACAGAAAAGTCTCTTCTGTAGATATGGAAATCCAGTGATTTATATCTTCAAAGCACCTTGAGGCCTGCATAAGGATAAACCGGGACAAGATCTATAAAGAGCTTAGCCATCTAACTGATGAAGAGAGCAGGTTATTAAAGAGGCACAGGAGGATGATGTGGTTGAAAAACAGGAGGAAGGGTAATACTTTCAGCAAAAAGCTAAAAAGACCATCAACTTAAGATCTGGTTCGATAAAGGGAGGGGTTAGGAGAAAATGAGAAAGATTTAGTTTACCAACCAAGTGAGAGTTCGTAAGGTGAATTCTTAATATACTTTATCACCACATTAAATGCTTTAAATAATGGTATTGAGTTTATAAACAGCCACTTGTTCAGGTTTTGCCAGGAGAGTGGTATAAAATTTGTGAGGTCGAGGTCAGAGAGGCAAAAGGATGCGCCCTATATAAAGAGAAAAAACTGGAGTTTGGTGAGGCAATATACGGGGTGGATAAGGTATGAGAGGGATGAAGAATACAGGATATTGAGGAAGTTGATGAAACTTGTTTCCATAAGGCACAACTTAATAGTACCGCAGATGAAAGTGGTAGAGAAACAAAGGAAAAAAGGATAAAGAAAAAGAGGTACGAGATAGATACGCCATTAAACAGGATGTTAAGAGTTGAAGGTGTAAGTGAAGAAGTAAAAAGGAAGTTTATGAGTTTGAGGGTTAACATAAAGATAGTAAAATTAAATTAACACAAGCGATAATCAAGTTACAAAGTGAGCTTGATAGGGCTTACAACAAGAAAAGGAGCCTCAAATGGGCATCAGAATTACAATAAACAATCGTTTAAGTAGACTTAATTTTGAGGAAGTAAGATTTTGTTACTCAGTTTTGCTCATATTTTGACTTTTTTGTAAAGTGTGACCTATAATTCAACACAAGAGAGGGTTTTCTTGCTGAAGTTTGGTGTATAATTAGTAAAATGAAGAAAGTAGATGTGAGGGATAGAATCCTTGGAGGTATCTTAGGACTGTGTGTTGGTGATGCCTTAGGTGTCCCAATAGAATTTGCGAGTAGAGAAGAACTTAAAGAGGACCCAGTTACTGAAATGATTGGATATGGCTATCACAACCAACCACCAGGTACTTGGTCGGATGACACCTCTTTAACCCTTTGCACTGTTGACTCTTTGTGCAACGGTTATGATTTAGAAGATATTGCTAATAGGTTTTTGAGGTGGTTTAAAGAGGGATATATGACCCCTTCAGGCGTTGCTTTTGATATAGGTAGAACTACAAGAGTAGCAATCTCAAGATTAAAGCATGGATTTTCACCGAAAGAGTCGGGTTTGACGGAGGAGTTGAGCAACGGGAATGGCGCTCTCATGAGGATTTTACCCGTCGCATTTTTTGTTCAAAATATGAATTTAGAGGAACAGATGAGAATTACTCATGAAATTACTGCAATTACTCATGCCCATCCTCGATCTCTTATTGCCAGTGGGATTTATGTTCAAATTATCATTGGCCTTATGGATAACCTCGATCCCGAAACAGCTTTGTTAAGGGCAAAGAGAATCGCCATGGATTTTTATCAAGATAAGCCTTTTGCCCAAGAGTTGAGACATTTTGGTAGAGTGTTTTCTGAGAATTTTAGAAATTTACCAGAGCACGAGATATTTTCGGATGGCTATGTTGTTCATACCCTTGAAGCTTCTATTTGGTGTTTCCTTAATTCCAGTTCCTTTGAGGAGGCTTGTTTACGTGCTATCAATTTAGGTTATGATGCAGATACAACAGGAGCAGTTACTGGGGGCCTTGCTGGAACTTATTATGGGGTTGAGGCTATTCCTGAAAGGTTTTTAAGGAAGCTTGCTAAGGCTGAAGAGATTTTGGGTTTAGTTGAAAAATTTTTAGAATCTCTTTATAAATAGTTTGAAGAAAACAGTGGTTTAGGATTTCTTTTTTAAAATACGTTACTTTCTCATGAAAATATCAATATGAACATTACAGTCATTATATTTTTTGTTACATACTTTTTGATTCTTTTGTTCAGAAAGCACCAGCTTTTGGTTGCTTGGGCAGGTGTGTTGCTTCTAATCCTGTTAAAATTAACTCCTCCTAAGGTTGCACTTTTTTCTATAAATCCTAATGTCCTGGCAATTTTCATTGCAACAAGCCTCATCACTGCTTTGCTTTATG
>CAZZKY010000060.1:0-2311 GCA_964654765.1 uncultured bacterium
AGCAGATTGGCTCAATAAGCTAACAGACCCGCCTTAGCTCAGCGGTAGAGCGTGGGACTGTAGTCCGCCACTCCGCGGCAGGCGGAGATCCCATGGTCCCCGGTTCAAATCCGGGAGGCGGGATGTCTTTGTTCTGCTTTCCCTTTCCATTTTTTGGTCTTTACACTATCATATCAGCGTATCCATATTTATACTGCAATGTTTTACTTTGCGGTGAGTAGAGGGATCTATGAGTAATTTTTATCTATGGCTCAGAGTTCGTAGGAAACTTGAGCGTTTAAAAAATCTGGGAGATGTCACTAACATTTTCAGAGTTGGACGAAACCTCTCCCCTTTCCGCTCCAAATTTTGATTGGCGTCTGAATGGGCTCATAAATTTGGAGCTGGTTAGGGAGACTTTTATAATGACTGAAAAAGACAATCAAAGAAAATGTATTCTCTCAAGCCCACAAGAAAACGAATTCTGGACTGTTAGAGGATATCGAGGGAGTGTATAAAGAAGTGGCAAGTTTGGGGGAGAAGGAGCTGAAATTTGTGGAGGAACAGTTGGATGGTGAACAATGACTGCAGAAGCTCCAAAGGAAACAAACGTAATACAATTATTTACTTACTTTTTAGAAAATATGCGAGGTGGAAGAGTATGGGATTTACCAATAGGTGGGTATGCAGAATAAAGAATTTAAATTTCGACATAGAAAAAATCAAAAACTTGGACGGACACTATTGGAAGGAGGAAGGGGAAAAGCACACGCTTGGACGTCTGATAAAGCTAAACCCGAAAATTAGGACAGACGACATAGGTAGCATCATTAGCGGTAACTTTTATTTCAACTGGGAACAAAAAATAAAGGACTACGAAATAAAAGAGGATGGGAAAATTGATGAAACAACTCAAATAATTAGAAGAACGAATACTGTACACTTTTGGATATCCTCAGCAGCGCGTCTCATCTTGTTTCCGAATTCCAGTGATTATGTAGTTGAAGGAGCAAAAACTCTTTCAGAGTTATTTTTTGGTACTGAAGAGGGTTTTGATCCAATAACATTCGATGTTTCGGCTATAGAGAAGGCTGCAAACCGCGGAGAATTTTCAATGTGGACTTACTACTTCAACCAGAGGCAGGGGTCAATAGACAAAGGCGTTCACTACGGGGATGATATAGACACCAAGGATGATCTTTACAGGGAGACGGCCTCAGCTCCAAAAAACTTCATAGGAATAAAAATGACGGTTGCCGGTAGAATTGTAAAAGTTAGAATTACAAAAAATGGAACTGTGACCTTCTACAGCGGGTCGCTTGATGAGCCCCAACTTCAACCGGAGCTGTTCAGAGCAATCAAATCCCTTGTAGACAATTTCGCTGTCCCCTAACCAATTTTTAAGATGTACTCTATAAGATCGTAGACGGGTTTACGGGTATCTGCAAGTACGACCTTAGAGCCAATTCTTATGATGCCTTCGGGTAGTCTAACCTCTTTTTTAATTGACCAGTCTTCTTCAAATGTCTCAGCCGTCGTTGCTTTAATGCTATGATTGACGAAATAAGGTCTAAAATCAAATACACTCTCTACAATATCAAAGGTGTTCTCCATTAGATTCACAAACATTTGGTACTTATTTTTCTCCCTGTAAACAAAAGTTAAATTACCCAAAACTTCTCCACGAACAACAGTCCCTGAGATTTCATCTCCCTCAACGTCCGGTAAAATTTCAAACTTTACAGGTGCACTCATGTTTTCTGTTACAAATTGAAAGAAATTCTTACCTATTATTGGCGGGCTGATAAAGTTCCCATATTGCCCGGTTACTCTTTTTTTTATTAACTCAAAAGCTGCTCCAAGTTTTTCTTCGACTTCTTTCTCTTCGTAGATTTTCTCGTATTTTCTGACGGCAGTTATGCGCACATTTATCTTTTTGTTGACCAGATACCAGATAACTTTCCTAACCGGAGCATTTTTGGCAATTTTAGACCTTAATCCGAAAACATCTTTAATTAAGGTGATTAATCCGCCAAGCCCTCCAACGAGAGTTAACACCCATAAGTATTCCATACTTCTCCCTCAAAGAAATTGCAATGAAATCATAAATATATGTTTGTTGTTAGACACATTAGCAAATCAATAACACGAGCCTGTGATCTTATGACTGTAAAATTCCATTCACACCAATATTCCAAGTTCCCAATCTTCACACATAATTCTGTGCTCCTTGTTGCAATCTCTGCAGCAATGAAAAACGTACTTAAACTTCTTGTCAATGGGTTTTATTTTCACGGCACTCTGGCCATCGGTAAGAGTAAGTTGCTGAGAC
>CAZZKY010000061.1:0-8014 GCA_964654765.1 uncultured bacterium
CTTGTTCGTGTTCTTCAAGGCTCTCAATGGTTACTACGACGCTCTGGGTTCCGTCGTGAGGATGTTCGAATCGATGCGGAAGGATCTGGAGAACTTCATCCAAATGGCAGAGCCTGAGGATCGCGAACGATACGAAGAAGCGTTGCTCGACCTGTCGGTCAAGATGCAGAACGCCTTCGCTGATGCGTACGCGATCGCTTTGGAGGTTATGGACATCTTCCTAAAAGTGAACAAGGGTGGCGATCGAGGAAGTTGCCTCGTGGAGGAGCTGCCCAGCGCGCAGGGAACACAACAGGAAGTCTCTGAGTGAAGAAGAGACATCGTGGAAAAACTGAATGTCCATCCCTTTCGGACAATAGATGATGAGACCTTCAGGATCTTGAGTCTTCGGACCCAGTGGGTGGGCGCCAGCCCACCCTGTTTCGAAATGAATTCGTTGAGAAACACATTGCTATGTGACATTATAGCAACAGGCAATGTAGATCTTTGAGATTAATTTTTCAAATTAACAGAACGAATCATGAGGAGCGACCCGTCGAGTTCTCTCTTGTTGAGAAGCATTACCAAAAATCACTGTCAGAGGACGCTCTAAAGCGTGCTACTTAAAGGATCAGGCCGAGCTGGTTCTGATTTATCCAGGAAGAATTGCCTTCGTTCTCGACAAACCTCCGAAAAATCTTGGGGAGCACCACAACTGAACTGACATTCACCTGAGAAAAGTGATGTTTTCAGAGAACGTGGACGACATGTTCGTCATTCACTGACTTGTTACATACAAGTACCTCGACACCACGCTAATGTATGACGTGAACGACTATATACTTCTGAGGATGTTTCTTGAGCTTGTCAAGAGATACCTTCTGGAAAAATCCGAAGGAGTTTACATCGATGTATCCACGGGACGCATGTTGGGCTTACCGAAGCCATGAATCACTTTTTAAACTTCTTGACCTTATTCAACCCGTTGAACGTCAATTCTGTTTCAGCTCCCCATCAAGGCTCTCCTCAAACAAAAATTGCTCATCTAACCCTGCTGATGAAGATAGAATCGTTACTACTTGGAAGCCTCTTTCTCCTTCCGTAACGCTAAAATACATGGCTAAGTGCTCGACTATTCTTCTTTTTTGTGCTTCCTATTCGCAAGAATTCGAGTATGGGTTTATAACATTTATAAGTTTATTGTTGAAAGCATCTTACCACTCATTCATGAACTCGCCATTTACTTGTTCGACAAGCGAATCAATGCTTCTTATCCAATAGTGTGTATACTTCCTTGAAGACTCGCCCTCTTTGTTATAAAAGAACAATCTCACTTTTACTTCGTAATCTTCAACATAGAATTTTTTCGGCACTCCGTTGTCTGTGAAAAGTTCCTCGAAACCGTCTATCTTTCTTTCTGCATCAACGTGTTCGGTGCCTTTTGGATCAACAAATACGACCAAATATCTGTTGCCTTTCTTGAACCAGAATATGAAATCAGGATAAAAGCGTGCCTCCTGGTCGTCTTTGTCAAGATACGGTATGTAGATATTGTCCTTCCGTTCAACAAGCTTACTGAAAAGCCACCAATCAACCTCAAACTTGTTCGATGCCGAGCGTAACTCGTTCAAGAAATCGATTTCACTTCGCTCTTTAATCAGGTCAGCTATCTTGGTTCCAACTACTTCTCTGTTAAGTGCTTCTAAGACAGGTATGTAATAGTGTTCCTCAAAGAACTCTATCAAAAGGTCAATTCCCGAAGACTCACTAACTGCGAGAAATTCTCTTCCTTTCCTACCTCCATAGACTTCGTTAACGGCTTCCTTTACATATTGGGCTTTATTCTCTGGAAGTCTGATAAGAATCCTCTTGTAATGATTGATATGTTCTTCATCCTCAACAGAGAACAAAGTGGTGTATTTATAGCCATAGTTATTTTCAATTGCTTTGACTACTCTTTGAATCGTGTAGTACCAACCTATAGCCGTCTTTCGTGAATGGTCTATCACGAAGAACTTGTTTTTATTATTCTCGTTAAAAATCTCTCTGAGTAGTTGTATCTTAATGCGGGCATATTTGCTTTTGTAAAAGAACATAAAATACAGCATCTCATCAGACGTGTTTTCAACAACGCTCTTTGCATCAAGGTAATCTCTTTCATGAACAGACAGAGGGTTGAAGCGCTCCAAGAAATGCTTGTCAAATTCTATTTCGACTTTTCTTGCAACAGGTATAAGAAGATCGTTGTTACCTATCCTTTTTTCATTCTTGTATAACCTAATCTCCTCACCAGAGAAGTCAGACACTGTTTTAACACCTTCAAGTATCTTGCTGATTATCTCTTTCTTTGTACCCCACACATACAAAGTCTCTAAAGGCTTTATCAAATTCCAATATCTTCTGAAACGCTTGTCGGTCTCCAGTCTTTTTCTATCCCCATTCTTTGTTGGTTGAATCCTTAACCCTCTTCCTATTGATTGAAGCACAAATTTCTTAGCTTCATCACCTGTTCCGATGTTTACGAAAGCTATAATATTCGGTCTGTTAGAATCCCAACCTTCGTAGAACGCCCTTGAACCAATGAGTATATTTATATGCTCATATTCATCCAAATTAGAGAAATAGTCAACCTTTTCAAACCGTTCTTGCACCTTGAGGTTAAACTCTTTTATAAGCATATCGGCAAGCTTCTTAGCATCTCCGACCTTTATAAGGGCAAATGGTTTATCGCTGGTCATTAATTTCAGAGCAAATTCTTTATCTGAATTAGAGGTTACGATTTCAATATCCCCAGGAGTCTCGGCATTAAAAACTTCTGTCAACACGTCATTAGGTGTCATCGATAGAAAATCTTCTTTCGATACTCTCAAATCATCCTCTTCATCATCTTCAAATGGACAGCTCGCTGGTGAGTTGAGTAGTTCTTGTTTTAGTTTGTCAAATATCTCTTTGTTATCAAAGTACTCTTCAAATCCTTCAATAGAAGATATTTGCTTTAACTTTTCAAATATCAGTTTCACATCGGAGTCTTCAACATTTACTGAGTTTCCCAGAAATACTGCGAGTGGGGAATGATATTCAACATTTAACTCCGTGTTCTCCCTTATCTTCTTTGCTTTCTTTTTCAAATAACCCAGCAACAGTAACATCTTTAGTATTATGAGTTCCTTCTCTTCACTGGTGAAATCCTCACTCTTCTTTACTTTAGCACCTATGTTTAAATTCTCCTGAAAGATTCTCAGCACCTTACCATAGCCTTCCCTAATATAAGAGCGAAGATTGAATTCGTAGACCGTTGTTAGAATATCACGAATGTCTGTAAAGGTTGCTGAGAAATTGAAGAGGAAGCCGTTTCTTGAGAGTATAGAAAAGTATTGCTGACTTTTACTTGATTCTTTATCCCCCTTATGCGCTTCATCGAGGATTATGTACCAGTTCCCGTTGTTGTCGTAGTCTTTGAAGTCAATGGTCTTGTCTCCTTGTTTGTCTTTGATATTGTTTGACCTGTAGTAGAAAACTGGTAGCAATAGGAAATCTCCCTTTTCTTTTACGTCCCCAAATCGTTTGAGTTCGAATAGGTATGGCTTCTTGCTTGTGTTGAATCGATATTCTTCAAAGTGTCTTTGAAATTGTTCGATCAAGTCGTCCCTATATGACAAAAACAGTATATCTTTTTTTGGTATGAGCCCACGTTCCATGTAGATTGCAAGAATATCAATTAACTTCACAATCAAAAGTGTTTTCCCACTTCCGGTAGCCATCCAAAAGCTCATTCTATTTGAGAAGTTACCAAATGAAATGCCTTCATCATAGCTGTAAAAAAACTTACTGAGAATTGAGAATATATCCCCATCTGACGGACTTATCTTTAGAGCATTCTCTAAATCCATATTAAAATCTTGCAATGCGAAATTTCTCAATTCTTCCCAGAAAGCATATTTGTCTCCCTTTTTGATGCCATAGTAATAATACAAGGCACGTATAGCATATTTGATTGCTTCAACTTGGAATTCCCAGAGACTTTTTTCGTTCGAAAAACTGCGAATATCTATCTCCTTCCATTCTGCAGGAAGGTTTTCAAAAGCTGGGACGCAGTTATCAACAAATTCCCTAAGTAGCGGAAGGATTTCTATAGAGCTTGCATTTCTTGATGACTTAGTTCTGTTTGAAACTCTTGGCATATTTTCACCACCAAATCAACGGCTTAATGTATTCTATAGGAATGTTCTCGAATTCTATTTTTCCACTCTTTTCTAAAATAACAGCGTTGTCTAAAATTCTCAAGATTTTTTCACCCAAAACATTTGACAGTGTCTCGGCTATATCTATCTTCTTATCTGGATACAACTTCTCAAACGACACTTTAAATCCTGAATCAGTTTTTTCCAAAACATGTTCTACAAACTTTGGAGAGCGCATGAAGACGTATTCACTGAATACGTCTTTGCCTTGAGAAGGCTGGAGCATGAGGTCTGCATGCTCGTATTTTGCATTTCTAAGTACATCTTCGTATTGTTCGAGTTCGTAGTATTTGAAGAAACCACCGGCGTTGTTTTCGTTATAGAACTCTTTGACGTCATCTTCTTTTGATATTCCTGATTTGTCATAAGCTAAGACTTTTTTCATTCTGGGTAAAATTACTGAATAAAAATGCTCACCCATCTCAACTCCGATCCATTTTCTTTTAATTTTATGTGCTACCGCCGTTGTTGTGCCAGAGCCAAGAAAGAAATCCATGACTAAATCGCCTTCATCGGAAGTGGATTCCATGACGCGCTTGAGAAGTATTTCGGAGTTTTCTGTAGGAAAACCCTGCGTTTGAGAATAACCAGGTATATCTGTCCAATCAGAGTCTAAAAGTTCTTTTTCACTGGTTAAATATTGCGGCATTCCTCTTACTTTATTGCCCAGTAAATCTATATATTCCACATCCTCTTTTATCCTTATTCTTCCTACCCTAATCAGTTCGTTTATGGTTTCTTGAATAAACGTCCAATGTCTTCCTTTCGGAGGATAGAAAATTTTACCAAATATAATCCTCTCAGGCGGTTTCCTTTCACCTGGAGAATGCATATTTATCCATTTCTGTTCTTGCCTGCGCTGTTTATATTGAGCGATAAACTTAAAATCATCCCGCTTGGTATAGAAGAATAGACTATCCGTGGCTACATTATAACCTTTAACCCCAGTAAAGATCTTCTTTGTCCTGTTGATGACTATCTCGTTCCTAAAATTCTCCTTTCCAAAAATTTCATTCATTAACGATCTTATCAACCAATTTCCGTTATAGTCACATCTCACAAAGATGCTTCCTTTTTCATTGAGCAATTCTCTTGCTAGCCTAAGTCTATTCTCCAACATCGTCAACCACGTTGAGTCCTTGTATTTGACCTTGTATAAATAATCGGCATCTTGTTCCTTGTTGAAAGGTGGGTCTATATATATTGTTTGGACTTTTTCTCTAAACTTCGGCAAAATTGTATTTAATGCTTGATAATTCTCACTCTTTATCAGCCATCCATCAAGTTCATCATCAAGCCTGTCAAATAGCTTGAGTATCTCTATCTCCATGTCTTTAAAATACTTAGTATCTATCGGTAGGAATTTGTATTTTGGATTAATTTCCGCATTGGCTTCTTCGAATAGATTGCCTGTTTTGGTATTAAAGACTTCTTCAAAAGTAAACCCTTCTTCTACTATTCCCAATTCTTTCCACTCAGCTATCTGATTTTCCATGCCAGGATGGTTTCGTAATTTTTCGATTATCGCTCTTCCACCTGGTTTCGCTATTATCCTATCGAGTGTTATTACATAATTGCTGTTAAAAACAAATTTCGGCTTGTTCCATATCTTGACAAGTTCATTCTCAAACTGAGCAATGAATTCTATTATCTTTTCTGCTATTTTCTTGTATGTTTGTATTTCCATTACTCTTTTTGCTGACCACATATTCTCTGAATCGAACATGTATTGGTAAATAAACATGTCGAGTTGTTCCTTCAAGAATTTCTCTGCATCTTTGTTTATAAAATAATCCACTTCCGACTGTTTGTTGAAAATCTGAAATGCTCTTTCTATGTCATCTGTCGTTATACTTTCCAATTTCTGCTTTAGTTCCTGCGAAGATATCTCTTTCACCTTGCTTCTGACTTGCTTAGCAATTTCATCAACATTTGTTTCTTTATTTCCTTCTTTGTAGTAGCACTCAAGTATTATTCTTCCTTTTTCATCAATGTTTTTAAACGTAAAGTTAAGTTCCTTCTTTTCATTAGCTTTTTTGTGTTCCAAATTGCTGACATCGAACCAGAATGATAACTCCTCGCCATTGACACCTTTTATCGTTACTTCCATGCTTTGGTAGTTTTTCTCAGTTTTCACATAGTAAAGCATGTGTGTTTTCCAGAAAAGCGCAACATCGCTTTCTGGGTCATATACACGCTCGTAAATGCGTTCACTCCAAGGTGTGTAGGTAAAGTAGATTGAACCGCTTTCAGAAAAGTATCTTTTGAAAAATGTGTACAGCTTTTCAAAAAGTTCCTCTCTGAAATCTTCTATTCCATTTTTTTCAAGTTCTTGGTCAACAAGTTTTATCAAAGCTGGTTTTACAACATTGTGGTAATACCCACTTTTGAATTTCATTAGGTTGATGTATCCGGATTTTCCTTCAATTTTTGCTCCGATGAAAAGGTCTTCAAGAGCTTGGTAAAATTCTCTTTCAAATTTCTTCTTGTCCATATTCGCTCTGTACCTCCTGTTCAAAATGTTTTAGTCCGAGTGATTCATATGCTTTTTGTATTTCGAGTTCTAATTCTTCCAGAAATTCCTCTGGTTTATTGGCTCTTTGCAAAATCTCACTTAGTTTGTCTACGCCAGCATTGACATATTCTTCGAATAGTGAATACATATCCTTCGATAATGCTCTTTGCTGTGCGTTAGTCCCCAACTTGTTCTGACCTTAGATAGTGAACCGTCGAAGCTACGCCTGCCAAATGTCCCCCTAATATTATATGATCTGCGTTTTAGCCGACACTAGACATCCATAGCCACAGTTTGAAGCTTCGGGAAACCAGTTGCCATCCGAATAAAAAGGAATGAACCCACGAGAGATGGAAGCTTTCGCCGTTTGTGTTAGCTCGATCGAAAAGATGATATCCGTGTTTAGTCTGACGATAATCTGCATCAGAACCAGAATAGTTGCTTGTGTGGTGTCCAAATCGCAGAGCCTATCTATCATTTCCACGATTTCTTCTGGTGTCAAAACCTCCCTTACTCGCGTCACACTTCCTACAGAAGGCGTTTTGTCGACGCCAGGTGTTGACAATTCGCAGGTATGCATTTTGCCTACACTTTCTGTTGGCAAATTTCCTGATATTGCAATTTGGCTACTGCAGACAGATTGCGTTTAGAAGGCTCCTATGAGGGATGGAAACTGCCGTCAAGATTGTAATGGCTTCTGTTTCTTTGAATCGGGCCGGGTTTGGAAGGCCCTATAATGGCTGGAAATGGACGTCCGTGTCGGAACTAATCCACACGTTCTGGTAAGTCAAGCCACGGTGAAGCGAAATGTTCGATCTCTTTTAGGGTATTAAGAAAAGATCAATTCTCTATCCAAGCCCCAACGATGTGCGCACCATGGAACGCTTTTAGTGATTGAAGATACTTTACGAATGCATACCATATGGTCTGGTTGTTTTTCGGTGTTCGACTGGCTCCAAGACTTTGATCAAGATTCTGCGTGTTAAAATAAAATTGGGAGCTAAGGAATGAAGAAGATCTTCTTTTCGTTTGTTGCGCTGTTGCTGATGCTTTTTTCCTGCGATCCGAAGATCGCGGAGGAGGGAAAGAAACATCTCGATGTGACATCGTACCGTTTCGAGCAACTGGACGGTCTGAAGATCGCCTACCGAGAGTTTTCGGATCCATCGAAACCCACCTTGGTGTTGATACATGGCTTTATGGGCAACACGACGAATTTCGAAAAGTTGTTTCCACACCTTGCTGAAAACTTTCATCTGCTGGTTGTTGATCTTCCCGG
>CAZZKY010000062.1:0-1540 GCA_964654765.1 uncultured bacterium
TTCACGAAGGCCAAATTTGCAGTATTTTTTAAAGACGAATTTGTAGGAGAAAGCTTCATGCTACCCCTTGCGATATCCCTCGTTACAAAAAACATCCCTGATGACATTGTTTTCACTGGAAAAATAGACGAGGAAGGGAACGTTTACGATGTAGGAAAAATAATGGAAAAACAAAAGGCGTGTGAGAATGCAGGAAAGAGGCTTTTATATTCCCTTTACATTCCTACCGTCAATTTTGCTAAGGAGTGGTTGGATAGAGAAAGTTTTGACATACCTTTTTATGTCACTACGACCACCCAGTTTCCAGAAAAGGAGTTTGAGGCTTTTTGCGAGGCTGCGAGAATTGATTTGCAAGAGCTAACAAAGGGACTAACATTTTATTCCATTAATCTGGAAGACCTCTTTATGGTGACCGGCTCGTTGAGTGAAGAGGAAGATTGGATTACGAATGTTGAAAGGTTTTACAGAAGAATTTCGGAGATAAGTCACAAACTTTCGAGTCGGGAATGTATCCACTTTGGAATGAGAGGACCTGCTACTTTAGCAATGGTTATGGGTATGGTTTATGGATGCCAAAAGCCTTTAACACTTTACCACTTTCAAAATGGCAAATATGTGGAGATTCCCGTTCCCAACGTAAGATATTTGAAGGATAGAGGGCATTCTTATAATATGGTTAAGTTTAGCTTTGAACCTGGAAAAATTGAAGAGGTTGCGGTTATTCTGTCCTTTGCCCACCACGAGGCTTTAGCGGATGCGAAAAATTACATCGTAAAAAATCTAAAAGATAAGCCTGCCTTTCTTGTTATTGAACATGAAAGGAAAGGAAACCTTGAGCCACTGGAGTTTGTTGATGTTGCAATGGCAATTTCTGGTATCATCCAAGATGTAAAAAGGGAGCACCCTTTCAAGTGTTTTCACTTCTTTTTGTCATGCCCTGTTCCATTGGCTTTTTTGGTGGGCATGGCTTTCGGATATTATTCCAATGGGTACATATATAATTATCAGAAGGGACAAGAAGAGGTCTATGTTAAGGCTGTTTCCCTCGAAAAGGTGAGAAAGATAAGAGAGAATTGAAGTTTCAACCGCGATGTCAGATTTCCCCCTTTTTGGGCGTTAATAATATATGCTCTTTGGCAATTGTGTCGGAAAGAGGTAGGACATCCAGGGGAGACCACAGTGTGGGGCTTAAAGCTCGGCTATAGATATACTGAGTAAGGCGCTGGGTGGGATTATTATGAGGAAAGGAAGTAGGTAAGCTGGAGGATGAGAAAAGTCCGAGTCAGAGAATTTTTAAAAAAGCGATTTTTCTTACTTTCAGAAAGTAGGGGGCGATCCTTTTAGCGGATCTGAGATATAAATTAGTGGTATCTTAACTTTGGGAAAAATCTTGTTTAGGAGTCAAAAATTCGAGAAATCCCCAAAAAGTAAAAATTTGTTTTTAATTTAAAGGGAGGGGGTGATTATGTTAATTTTCCTCTTGAAGTTATTAGTTCTTCAAATACTCCTCCTCCTTCCCTTTATCTTTCTTGCTCACGGG
>CAZZKY010000063.1:0-5742 GCA_964654765.1 uncultured bacterium
GCCCAAAATAAAAACACTCCCCGGGAGGGTTTCGAACCCCCAACCCCCTGGTTAACAGCCAGGTGCTCTGCCTGTTGAGCTACCGGGGAGTGTTATATTATATATTTTATTTCAACCGAACCGGACAGTCAAGAACTCACAAAAGCCCCAGAGCTTTCTTGAGTTCGTTCTCTAACTCTTTTCTTACTTCTGGGTTCTCCTTTAAGAAAAGCCGTGCCTTTTCTCTTCCTTGCCCAAGCTGTATATCCTTGAAGCTGAACCAGGTGCCACTCCTCTTGATTATGCCGTGCTCTAACCCCCAGTCTATTAGCTCGCCTTCGTAAGAAATCCCTTCACCGTAGATTATGTCAAATTCGGCACTCTTATAGGGTGGGGATAGTTTGTTCTTCACTATACGAACCTTAACTCTATTTCCTATGATGTCCTCACCTTGCTTAATCGTTGCAATTTTTCTAATTTCAATCCTCATTGAGGCGTGGAATTTTAAAGCGAGCCCACCGGGCGTAGTCTCCGGATTACCGAAGCCAAAACCTGTCTGAATCTGCTGTCTTATCTGGTTAATAAATATGGCACAGGTCTTGGATTTACTTAAAACTCCAACGAGTTTCCTCATCGCTTTGGACATTAACCTCGCCTGAAGGCCAACCTGAGCATCTCCCATTTCGCCTTCGATTTCCGCTCTTGGAACCAGCGCCGCCACAGAATCAACCACAACAAGGTCAATGGCATTGCTCCTCACCAGCATCTCAACAATTTCAAGAGCCTGTTCTCCTGTATCAGGTTGTGAAAGTATAAGCTCATCTACATTTACCCCGAGCGCCTTTGCATAGGTAGGGTCAAGGGCATGCTCTGCATCAATGAATGCAGCCTTGCCCCCAAGTTTGTGGGTTTCAGCAATTGCATGGAGTGCTAATGTTGTCTTACCCGATGCCTCAGGTCCGTAGATTTCTATTATCCTTCCCCGTGGATAACCTCCCACTCCCGTAATTATATCAAGACCAAAAGAACCCGTCGGAATGGTCTCCACCTTAATTTGCGTGGCTTCGCCCAGTTTCATTATGGAACCCGGGCCGTATTGCTTTTCTATCTGTTTGAGCGTCGCTTCAAGTATCCGCTCTTTTTCAAGATCTTTATCCTCTCTTACCATTACTCTCACCTCTTTAAACCTTAGGCGGGGTTACCCCCCTTTGCCCCTGATATTTCCCTTTTCTATCTTTATATGATACAGTACAAAGCTCGTCCGATTCAATAAATATAAGCTGTGCAATCCCTTCGTTGGCATAAATTTTCGCAGGTAAAGGTGTGGTATTAGAAATTTCTATGGTCAAATGTCCCTCCCATTCAGGTTCGAGAGGGGTAATGTTAACCACGATTCCGCACCTTGCGTAGGTACTCTTTCCGAGGCATATACCAATCACATTCCTCGGTATGCGAAAATATTCCAAGCTCCTTGCAAGGCAGAAAGAATTGGGTGGAATTATGCATTCGGGACCTTTGATTTCCACAAAGGATCTGGGGTCAAAATTCTTAGGGTCAACCACCGTTTGATAAACGTCAGTGAAGACCCTGAATTCGTCTGCGATCCGGATATCGTAACCGTAGGAAGAAAGCCCATAGGAGATAACACCATTCGTGACAAGTTTTTCTTCAAAGGGTTCGATCATCTTGTACTTTAAAGCCATCTCCTTTATCCAACGATCAGACTTTACAGGCATAGCACCTCCTATTCACACTTTGAATAGCCACAATCAATGCAAAGATAGCAACCCTCTTGATAAATTAACCTTCCACCACACTCCGGACAAATGTCGTACTGTTTTTCGCCCTCTTCCGTTTTCTTGACCTTTCTATGAAGGTCAATGATAGGCTTCAAAGTGGGGCTTGTGGGTATGAGTTCCAGCTGAACCCCTCTTTCGAGATACTTTTCTATTGCCTTAGCTATCGCATCAGGAACAGAGTAAACAACCTCTCCATTTTCCTGCCTTACCGGCGTTGAGCTCTTGATCCCCTTTAGCTGTTTCACTACCTCACTCACAGGAACCCCTGAACGAAGAGCAAGAGAAATCAGTCTGCCAATGGCTTCGGTAAAGGCCATCGTCTGTGAACCCGACTTTCCGAGGTAAATAAAGACCTCAAAAATCCCGTACTCATCTTCGTTTATAGTAATGTAGCAATTTCCAAGGTCTGTAACCATTTTAATCGTCCTACCCTTGGTAACCTCCGGCCTCGGCCTTGGCGTAGTAAAGGGCGGCCTCTTCGTTTCTGTTGTATCCTTTGCGACCTTAATTACCTGTTCTTCCCTGGAACCATCCCTATAAACTGTGAGTCCCTTAAGTCCCATATAGTAGGCTTCCCTGTAAACCTTGGCAACATCCTCCACGGTCGCACTGTTTGGCATATTAATGGTCTTAGAAACCGCGTTATCCACATACTTCTGGAAGGCTGCCTGAATTCTCAAATGCTGCATAGGTTCAATATCAAAGGTAGTATCAAAAAGCTTTCTTATAGGTTCCGGAATCTCTTTGAAGTCCTTTATGCTCCTTGCACCAGCTACCTCTTCCATCAACTCTCGGGAGTAGAATCCCAACGCCTTTGCAGCCCTTTCAAAGTGAGAGTTTATATAGAGCAGATTTTCACCACCGAGAACCGTTTTTGTGTAGGCCAGAGAGAAAAGAGGCTCAATTCCCGATGAAGTGTCAGCAATCATTGAAATGGAACCCGTCGGTGCAATCGTTGTGAGTGTAGCATTGCGCATTGGGTGTTTGTAAATGCTTTTATCAATGTTGGGGAAAGAGCCCTTATATTCAGCCAGCTCCATAGACTTTTTGACAGCCTCTTCCTGTATAAATTTCATCACTTCTTCTGCAACTTTAACGGCATCCTGAGAAGAATAGGGAACTCCAAGCTGCAGTAACATATCCGCAAATCCCATCACTCCAAGCCCTATCTTTCTATTGGCTAAAGTCATATTCTTAATCTCTTCAAAGGGGAAGAAATTAACGTCTATAACGTTATCTAAGAAATGGACGCTGAGATGCACGATCTCTCTCAGTTTTTCCCAGTCTATATTTTTAAGAGCCTCTTCAGCAGTGTTAATTTTCCCTTCTTCATAGGCAGGTTTACCCTTCACGAACTTGGAAAGATTAATAGAGCCTAAATTGCAGGATTCGTAAGGGAGAAGCGGCTGCTCACCACAGGGGTTGGTTGATTCTATTTCCCCTGCACCGGGTACTGGATGTTTCTTATTAATAGTATCAATAAAAATAACCCCTGGTTCGCCGTTTTTCCAGGCATAATATACCATCTTATCAAAAACTTCCTTCGCACTGAGCTTGCCAACTACCTTTCCATTTCTCGGATTCACCAGTTCGTAATCTTCACCCTTCTCAAGGGCCTCCATAAATTTATCCGTAACCGCCACCGAAATGTTGAAGTTCGCCAATTCTCCTTCCTTGGCCTTACACTCAATAAACTCAAGGATATCGGGGTGGTCAACCCTGAGAATCCCCATATTGGCGCCTCTGCGTCTTCCACCCTGCTTAACCGCCTCTGTCGCCTCATTGAAAACTCTCATAAAGGAAACTGGACCACTGGCTACACCACCGGTACTTTTTACAATATCATTTCTTGGCCTCAGCCTCGAAAAGGAGAAGCCCGTTCCACCACCTGTTTTGTGAATGATTGCAG
Source organism: uncultured bacterium (assembly GCA_964654765.1). Lineage (GTDB taxonomy): Bacteria > Hydrothermota > Hydrothermia > UBA1063 > UBA1063 > UBA1063. The sequence goes on from CAZZKY010000063.1 coordinate 3,688, forward strand.
TCTTCTTAATCGCTTCAAAAATCTCCTCCATAGAATCTCCCACGGGGAGAACAAAACAGGCACTCAGCTGGCCCAGGGGGGTACCTGCATTCATCAAAGTGGGAGAATTTGGGAGAAAGTAGAACTGAGTCATTATTTCGTAAAACTTTTCCTCCAGTTCCTCTGCAGTGAATGGGCTCTTCGGGTAGTTCTTCTCAGCTTCGCTTATTGCCTTTGCTACCCTTCGGAACATCCCCTCTGGAGTTTCGACTATCTCACCGTTTTCATTTTTCAAAAGATAACGTTTTTCCAGCACTTTAAGTGCATTTTCACTCAAAAATAATTCGCCCATATAATTCCCCCCTACTTTAAAAATTGTTCAAGATATAGTTCGAGAGTATCACTATCAAAAACCTTTTTCATATAAACTGGACCCGTGTCCGGAGCCAGCACAATATGAGCAAAAATACTTTGTGTTTCCTCCAAACCGCCCTTTTTTAACGTGGCATTAATGGCATACAGGAGATTTCTCCTCTCTCCTGTCCCCTTTATAATTTGCGAGTTAAAAACTCTTGTGTACCGAAAAGTATCACCCAGTACAATTATCTGACTCATTGTATCGGTAAAAAATTGATTTTCCAGGACAGGTTGATAAAACAACAAAAGGTCGGCTTTATCAAAAATCACTTCATTACCATTTATAAACTTGCTATATTCATAAACCAGAGCCAAAAGGTCCGGACTTTTTTTATAGTACTCCAAATCTCCGAGCATCTCAATTTGAACCAAATTCAAAGATGGGGAAACTTCTGTATCCTGCAAAACTTCCCTTACCACAATAAGGCTATCGGGAGTCCTATAAATCCATTTCATTCCTTCCCTTACGGGGAAGTAGTCTATGTAAAGCTGATCGATAACCCCATTATACTTAGCGCAAGAAATCGTCAAAAATAATAAAACAACTTTCCACTTTTTCATGTGAAAATTTTAAATGGAACTTTGGAAAGTGTAAAGCGAGCGGTCAAAACCTTGTAAACCTCCGTGAAATGCAATTAAATCAGTTGTTTAATCGCCTTTGTCTAAACCTGCATTAAAGAATATAATTTTGCAATGCTTGTAAGCGGGTTCACCTATATAAGAAACGCTGTTAAATATGATTTTCCCATTGTAGAAGCTATTTCCTCTCTTCTCCCCATAGTTGATGAATTCATAGTTAACGTTATTGAATCAGAAGACGAAACTCTGGAACTTATAAAAAGCATTAAGGACCCCAAAATAAAAATTATAACGACGCCCTGGTTTGAAGAACTACGTGGGAGTGGAAAACCTCAGGTCCTCTTTGCAAGCAGGGCAATGATGGAATGCAGATCCCCATGGTGCTTTTATCTACAGGGGGATGAAGTTGTCCACGAGAAATATTTGGATTACATAAGATCAGCCCTTACCGATTACCTCGAAAACGAAAAAGTAGAGGGGTTTACCTTGAAATATAAACACTTTTATGGAAACTATTCCCTATACCATGAAGGGGAAGGTTGGGTTAGAAACGAAATAAGGATTGTAAGAAATGATCCCACAATCGTTCCATACAAAGATTCCCACAGCTTCCGAAAAAATGGCAGAAAATTGAATGTAATCTCACTTGATGCCTATATATACCATTACGGTTGGGCAAGGAGAAAAAGTGTTTTGAAGGATAAATTAGTGGAACAGGCTCGCTGGCACTGGAAAAATGATAATATCATAAAGGAAAAGTTTGCTGAGAAGAGTCTGGAAGAACTGATGCAGCATAAAGATTCCCTTCACTTTTTCAAAGGGACCCATCCAAAGGTTATGCTGGAGAGGATAAACAGGCAGGTGGCAGATAATGACTTCGTCTTACCGATAAAAGAGGAGTACTTAAAAAGGAAATTTAAATGGGTATTAAGAGATCTCATTGCAGACTTAAGCGAAAAACTTACAAGGAGAAGATTAGGTGAATATGAAAACTTTAAAAGAATCGGCTACTACCATCCTTTCCCAGGAGAGCATTAAGAATATTTTAACCTACGGAGCTCTTCTTTTTCCTTTTCTACC
>CAZZKY010000064.1:0-2086 GCA_964654765.1 uncultured bacterium
ACTCCTTAGTGCCTCATAGACATCAACGATCTTCATTATCCTTGCAGGGAGAGGTATAGTTTCTCCTGCAAGCCCAAAGGGATATCCAGTTCCATCGTAATTTTCGTGATGATAAAGGGCTATCTCTAAAGCAACCTTAAATCTCGGATGAGAGAGGAGGCGCTTTGCAAAAATCGTATGCTGTTTCATAAGCTCCCACTCCTGTGGATCGAGGGGACCACGCTTATTAAGAATGTTAAGTGGTATAAAGATTTTACCAACATCGTGCAGAACAGAATAGTTCACAATTTCCTCTTTAAAATCATCTGGTAAATCAAGGGCATCGACCAATAATTTAGTCAAAAATTTCACCTTGTGGAGGTGATCCCCAGTATCAATATCGTAACCTTCAGCAACCAGTGCGAGCCTTTCAGCAAAGTCGTAAAAAGCCTCCTTAAGTTCTTCTAAAAGGGCTTTATTCTCAGCATCTTCCCTTTCAATTTTGTCAGCAGCCTCGATCAGAGTATTTAATAATTCCTTAACTTCCGATATTTTAGAAGAATCGGGGTCAACCCCAACCCTTCTAAAATGCTTGAAATTTTCAAGCGCCTCTCTAATGTAGCTTGTTTCTTTTTTTACTAACACATATACATTAAACGAGACCAAAGCAATGATAATGAAGAGAATGCAAAATAGTAAAGTATTGAAAAGCACTATTTTAAAAGTGCTGTAAAAATTCAACCTGGCATACACAAACATTTTTTGCTCATAAGGTGGAAAATCTTCAATAGCTATTTCACCTACAACATCCCGTTTATAAGGATGAAACCTTAAAAGGGATTTAGGAAAGGGAGGAAAATCCGAAAGCATAGGAAGATATGCAACATTATATACCCCTATCTTTTCAAGGTATATAGAAAACCCTTTAAGTTTCCTTAAGTTCTCAATGAAATCCTGGTTATTCAGCAAGAAACCAAGTTCAAGTATATCTCCATTGGAAAGCCTCCTATAAGCATAGATACGCATCTTTCCTGTCATTACCTCTATGCCTGTCCTGTGAAGCACAGGACCACTTTTAAGGGCGATATTCAAACTATTCCAGAAATCCTCAAATCTTGATAAATCAAGTCCAAGGTCTTTTTCGTAGTCCGTCCATATGATCCTTCCTTCCCTGCTTATAATGTAATAGTTAATCCCTTCAAATAGCTCTTCTGGAAATTTCCCCTTGTACTTCCTTATAACTGCTTGGTAATTTATTTGCGAATAGTCTCTCCCCGCTCTAAATTCTTTTTCTACACGATCGCCCACCTCTTTGAGCATCGCCATTATATCTTTTTCATAATGCAAGGTACCCTTCCTAATACCCTTGACTGATTCAGTTATCAAAATATCAATCCTTCTTTTAACCCCTTCAAAAACAAGATTACCAATCTTTAAATGTTGATAGTAAGAATATGTAAAACTCAAAAGTGCAGAAATGGCTATCGAAGGTAATATAACACGAAAAAGAATTGACCTCAAGTAGTAATCAAATGGCCTCGGCGGCCTTTTTCTTCTTTTTAGAAAATCTGGTAGCCAATGCACAATTTTTAAATTATATACCAAAGAAAAAACTTTTTAAAGGCTTTTTTAAAACAAGAAGAAATTATATGTTTTCGAAGTTATTACCCAAGTATAGCTTGGTTCACCAAATAAAGGGACACTTAAGAAAAAACTTTTATAGTCATCTTCTCCTTTTATCTACCTCCAAACACGCAAAGGCGTTGTGATTGTGGATACTTTCAAAGCTTTTCACATTGATTTTGTACCAAAGAATCCTTGGGTCTTTATTAAGCTTAATAGCCACCTCTCTTGCCACGTCCTCCACAAACCTCGGAGTATCGTAAGCTTTTTCAGTAACGTACTTCTCATCAACCCTTTTCAAAAGGGCAAAAAGAGGTGATGAGGCAGAATCCTCAGCTATTTTTACAAGCTCTTCAATCCAGACAAGCTTTGAGGTTCTCACTTGGATTCGAACCTCTGCTCTCTGGTTATGGGCTCCATTATCCGAAATTTCTTTAGAACAGGGGCATAAAGTTTGAACAGGTACCTTAACCTCAAGCACGAA
>CAZZKY010000065.1:0-14548 GCA_964654765.1 uncultured bacterium
GTCTGCGGAGAAAAAGATATCCCAATCAACTCGCTTTTCTTTTATGAGATTTGCAAGGAAAAGGCTTCCACCTGCTCTTCTTTTGATTTCGATGCCTGTTTCTTCTTTGAATTTCTTTGCGAGTTCTTCCATCATCGTTGATAAGGACCCGGCGTGGAGGACCGTAAGATGGGCAAAAAGGAAGAGACTGAAGAATTGCATGATGTTTTAAATTTAATGCCAGCTCTTGGTAATCACAAATTTTGCAAGGAAAGCGATGATTAAAGATGTAAGATTCTCAAAATACAATTAGTTTTCACACTTCTTAAATTATTGAGAGTGGCTTCTTTAAAGGCTCTTCTTTAAGTGTTTTAGGTTATTTGAGCCTTCCCTTGAATCTACATTTTCAAGCCATTATATTGATTTTTACTCCACTTAACTGCAAGGAGGTGTTATGGAAGAACCAAAATGGAGTGGAAGGGCATCTTTTGTGCTTGCTTCAATAGGCTCTGCTATTGGTCTGGGTAATGTATGGAGATTCCCGTACATTGCCTATAAATTTGGCGGGGGAGCTTTCCTTGTTGCCTATATTATAGTCTTAATTTTAATCGGTATACCTATGCTTCTTCTTGAATTTTCCATAGGTTACAGGTTTAAAGGTTCTGCCCCATATTCTTTTGAAAAGTTGAGTAAAGAGAGAAGGATGCCCGTTAATTTCGAGTGGCTTGGATGGTTTGCCGTTCTCGTTGGGTTCGGCATTGTAACCTACTATTCTGTGATAATGGGTTGGTCCTTTGATTACATGTTTTATTCCATAAAGACAGCCTGGGGTGAAAACACGAGGGAGTTTTTCTACCAAAGGGTTCTTGGCTTAACACACGGTGTATTCGATCTGGGTAGAATCAGCTGGCCTATTGTTATAGGATTGTTATTCAGTTGGGTATGGATTGTACTTTCCATCTGGAAAGGGGCGAAGACGGTTGGTAAGGTGGTTTATGTAACCGTTACAATGCCCTGGGTTTTGCTTTTAATCTTCGTAATAAGGGGATTAACGTTACCGGGAGCCCTTCAGGGAGTAAATTTCTACCTTACGCCTAACTGGAAAGAGTTGCTGAATCCGGCACTCTGGCACGCGGCCATATCGCAGGTATTCTTCTCTTTGACCGTTGGCTTTGGTGTTATGATTGCCTATGCGAGTTTCTTGCCCGAAGGCTCAGATATTGTGAACAATTCAATTTTGATTGCCCTTGCTGATGCTGCAACCGCCTTTGTTTCGGGCTTCGCGGTATTTTCTACCCTTGGTTATTATGCCCAGCTTCAGGGCGTTCAGGTTTCGGAGGTAATGAAAAGTGGTCCGGAACTTGCCTTTGTAACCTATCCAACCATTATTTCCAAACTCCCCCTTGCATCGTTATTTGGCGTTTTATTCTTTTTGATGCTATTGACCCTTGCTATTGATTCTGCTTTTTCCCTGGTTGAGGCTTTTGTTGCAGCTCTTATGGACAAGTTTGGAATCCGAAGGCAATTTGCCAATATCGGTGTGGCAGTGGCGGCTTTCGTTATCGGTATTCTATACACCACCGGTGCAGGGCTGTATTGGCTTGATATCGTGGATTACTTTATGAATCACTTTGGGCTCTTTACAGTGGCCTTTTTAGAAAGCCTTGTAATCGGCTGGCTTTACGGAGCGCAGAGTATGAGAGATTTTGCGAACTCCGTTTCTGAGCGTCCTATGGGTACGTGGTGGAATTTTTCGGTTAAGTTTATAGTTCCTTTGTCCTCTCTTCTAATCTTTGCCTCTGCATTGAGAGATAGAATTCGGGAACCATACGGTGGATATCCGCGCCTTGCTGAGGTTCTTGGAGGATGGCTGATTCTTGGAGTATTCCTTATTGTTTCAATTTATTTAACAAACCTTAAAACAAAAAGGAGTGACTAAATGAACTGGCAGGGGATTGTTGTTTTAATTTTGGTTTCCTTTATACTATTTGGTGGAATTATTCAAGCGCTTTATTACGCTAATAAAAAAGGCAGGTAAGTTTTCTAAATAGAATTGCTTAAATCTTTAAGTTTGCGGGTATTAAGAATAGGTAGATTGGGTAATTCTTTTGATATCTTTTATCCTGGCCGATGTAGTAGTAGGTTTCAAGAAGTGAGGGCCCTGATAAGGTTTTAGACGATACTGCTTTTAATCCAGTTATGGTAAGGCCTGCAGTGCGTGAGAACAGAAATAGTGGCATAGAGATAACCGCAAAGTAAGTTATTATCATTAGAACTATAAGGAAAATGAACGTTTTAACCGCATATGGTTGGTTTGAAAAGATTCCTAAGAATCTACCCAGAGTTATTGCTATAGCAATAACAATAAACATATCTGTGAGTATTGCGATTCTGCTAATCCAGAAGTATTTTTTATGGAGATTGTAAAGCTTGAGTTTCTTATCGTTGGACTCGATTTCTTTAAACCAGTTTTCGAAGTCCATCTTATTTTAGGTAAAACGTAGCCTGAACGGTTATCATAACTTCTTTTTCTCTTGATTCAGTGTTGTAGGTCCCGTAATCGGATATCTGTATGGTATTAGGGGCCATTACCTGGACCACTCCCATCCTCGCAGACTTTACCTTTCCTACTTTCCTTCCTGTGCTCTTTGCAATCATTGTTGCACGCTGTTTCGCATCTATCATAGCGTCGTTTAAAAGAGAAACTCTGAGCTCAGGAAGTTTTGAGTAGTAGAATTCTAAATTACTTGATGTTATGTTAACTCCATCGGGAACCAGATCGTAAATTTTATCTGCCAAAGCTAAAACTTTTTCTACTTCCATTGAACTCACTACTATACTCTGAGTGAATTGATAGTGCATTCTATCTAACCTTTCAGTATATAGCCATGGCTGATTTGTATAAATCTGGGAAATTTCTATTTCCTTTTCTTGAATGCCTTTCTTAGTGAGAAATTCCTTGATTTTAGACAAGTCCTTTGCCATCAGGGAATAACCTTCGCTCAGAGTTGGGGTGATTCTTGATATAGTAATGGTCCATCTCACCTGGTCTGAAACTACCCTTACTTTTGCAGAGCCTGTAACAGTAATGGTGTTGTCCATTCTTTTAATTTTAAAAAGGGTAGATGAAACTATTGCAGAAGATAAGACAATTCCAATACTCAAAATTAGAGCAGGAAGCCATTTTTCAACTGAAAAATTTTGACCCATAAAAACTCCTTTACATAAAATTATATGACACTATTTATCTCTACTTGCCTTGTAGTGCTTTAATAATCTCTTCGGCAAATGGTTTTGCAGCGTCTGGCCCGTTTCCTGTTATTATTCTTCCGTCTCTTTCAACAGGTTTTCCCGTGTAGGTTCCTCCTCCCTTTGTAATTTCTCCACTAGCCGATTTCCAGATGGTTGCCTTTTTGCCCTTTAAGAGCCCTGCCCTTGCGAGGGTTCCCGGTGCAAGGCATATAGCGGCAACTATTTTTGACTCGTCTTCGTAATATTTCACCAATTTCTCATGTAGCTTTTTATCATCCCAGTAAATTGGTGATCCCATGCCTCCTACGAGGACGACAGCATCATATTTGGAAAAATCTTCATCGTGAACCTTTACGTCAGGTTTTACCACTGCACCAAGCATGCCCTTTGCTGGCGTCGTGTCAGTGGAGGCAACTGTAACTTTTACGCCGTTTTTCTCAAAGATCTGTTTTGGAGTAAGGAGTTCCTCATCACGGAAGTTTTCATGGGCAATGATCATCAGGACTTTTTTATCCATTTTTTTAACCCCTCCTATTAAAGCCAAAAAGATTAAAAATCTAACCATATTAAGATTATATTTTCGAACACATAACCTGTCAAGGGGTTAAATGGGCTTTTTTGAAAGTTTAACGGAATTAAAAAGATGGCTCAAAGGAAAATTTATTTTAAAAACTTCAAAGCGCCACCTTCTTCCTGCATCTTTTTCAATCTAAGAGAAATGGTGAAACGGCTTTTGAGAATACGTAGTGTTAAACCTTTTTGAATTACGAAAATATTGTGAATCTACGGTTTACTGTCTCAAGTTAAATTACCATATTTCAAGCAATTCTTCCATTAGACCATTGAGGGTTATGTTTTCACTGTAGGTTGAAGAATCTTGTAGTACTTTTTAGTTCTCTTAATGTTCCTTATACTTTTGCTGTGATTCTTGTTCTCGGAGACCTACACATCGGAATTGGAAGCCAGGAAGAGAAGTTAAAAAAACTCAGCCTCCTACTTGAGAATTTCAAAGAGATTGACGCTGTGGTATTCCTTGGTGATATTTTTGACTTTTATTTTGAGTGTCCCGAAAAGGTTGAAGAAGTTTATAGCGATTATCTTTCAATCTTTAAACAGTTTGTTGGAACTGCCAGCGTTTTTTATCTTCAGGGGAACCATGACTTTTTCCCAATGCGTAAGCTGGAGCAGATTGGATTTAAGATTATTTCTCGCGATTTAATTATGGAAAAGTACGGTAGAAAAATTTTCTTCACCCACGGTGACCTGTTGTCCTTTAGAGGCAGGTTTACAAGGAGTTTTTTGACTCTTCCCCTATGGCAAAGTTTGATGAAATTTCTGCCCTGCAATTTAATTTATACCATTGCAAGGAAAATCTCCCATTGGTCGAGGAGGCGTTCCTCTTCCAGGCCTTTGAAGAGGGAAAATTTTAAGAAAATAGAAGAGCTCTTGAACCACTTTGATATTGTATTTACTGCCCATTTTCACGAACCTATTATCAAACGTTATAATGATAAAAAAATCTATTGTAATCCCGGTGATTGGCTCCGTTATTTCACTTTTCTCACTTTAGATTGTGACTTCCTTACCCTGTGGGGATTTGATAATTCTTTGATTGTTAAGCTCGAAGAAGTTAAAATTTAGACATTATGAAGAGGAAATGGTGGTTATGGGTATTAATTGGAGTTGGAATAATTTATGTAATTGCAAATTTTGCAATTACTGGTCTTGAACAAAGTATCGCCGTGGTTAGGATTAGTGGTACCATTTCAAGTTCCAGGGAAGTGGTAAGGGAAATCGAAGGATATTCCAAAAATCCAAATGTAAAGGGCTTGCTTTTAATTATAAATTCACCTGGTGGTGGAATCGTTCCTTCCGACGAGATATACAGGAGTATCCTTAGATTTAAGGAGAGTAGAAAGCCAGTAGTTGCTTACCTTGCGACCGTTGCTGCCTCTGGGGGATATTATATAGCATGTGCATCTGACTACATAGTATCCCATCCCCTTAGCTTAACTGGTTCAATAGGAACGATTATTGAATATCCGGTGATCAAAGGACTTCTCGATAAGGTCGGGATTGATTTTGTGGTAATAAAGTCAGGAAAGGTGAAAGATATTGCATCGCCCTTTAAGGAAATTTCCGATGAAGAAAGGAAGATTTTGCAGAATATTATTGAGCAGGGATATAATAACTTTGTTGACGTAGTTGCGAGAGGTAGAAAACTTGAAAGGAATAAGGTTTTAGAAATTGCTGATGGCAGGGTTCTAACGGGTAATGATGCCTTTAAGCTGGGCCTTGTTGATACCGTTGGAGATGAGTTTTTTGCAAGAAAAAAGCTTAAAGAGATTGCAAAGATTAGGGGACCTGTTCGCTGGATTGAGAAGAAAAAGTTGCCCTTTTTTATGAGGTACGTAAACCCCGATGAGGTTTTTCAAAAAACTCTGGAGATTAAATTTGATTACAGGATGGTGTTTCAATGATCGAGAGGTATTCAATTCCAGAAATAAGGGAAGTTTTTAAAGAGGAAAATAAGTACAAAAAGTGGGTTGAAATCGAGTTAACCCACCTGAAAGTTCTGGAAGAGGAAGGTGTAATCCCGCCTGGAAGCTATGAGGAAGTGTCAGAAAAGATAAAGGATATCGACTTTGTTGAATTTGCAAAACGCGCCAAGGAAATTGAAAAAGAAGTGGACCACGATGTGATTGCCTTCCTAATGGCCCTTGAGGAGAAAGTTGGTGAGAAAGGACGATACCTTCACTATGGCCTTACTTCAAGCGATGTGGTGGATACCGCTAATGCATTGTTACTCAAAGAGGCAATGGAAAAACTTATTACAGAACTCGATGGGCTCATTGAAGAAGTAAAGAAGAAAGCCATAGAATATAAACATTTTCCAATTATGGGAAGAACTCACGGGGTTTTTGCGGAACCGACGAGCCTTGGTCTTAAATTCCTGTATTTCTACGCTGAATTGCTTAGGGCAAGGGATCGTTTGCAGCATGCTCTTAGAGAAATCTCTGTGGGTAAGATTTCTGGTGCAGTGGGTAATTATGTATACCTTTCTCCTGAGATTGAGGAGAAGATTCTTAAAAATTTGAAGCTTGAGCCCGAAATGGTCTCTACTCAAATAGTGCCACGGGACAGGCATGCCTTTATGATGTCACAGCTTGCAATCCTTGCCTCTTCCCTTGAGAGGTTTGCAACGGAAATCAGGCTACTTCAGAGAACTGAAGTGAATGAGATTATGGAGCCTTTTGGTAAAGGTCAGAGGGGGTCTTCGGCGATGCCTCATAAGAGAAATCCTATAAAATCTGAGAGAGTTTGCGGACTAGCCAGGTTAATTAGAGGGTATCTAATACCCGCCCTTGAAAATATACCCCTCTGGCACGAAAGGGACATTTCCCATTCTTCCAATGAGAGGTATATCTTTGAAGATGCAATTTGTACTCTCTTTTATGTAATCAGGTTGATGAAGGGAATTATTGAGGGTATCGTAGTAAACAGAGAGAAAATTGAAGAGAATCTCAGAAAGTACGGCGATTTTTATTATTCTCAAGCACTTCTTCTTGCTCTTGTGAGAAAAGGATTTCCGAGAAAGGACGCCTACGAGATCGTAAAGAGAGTTTCCCACAGGTCCTTTGATGAGGGGGTGAGTTTGAAAGAGATGGTTTTATCCGATGCAGAACTCGGCAAAATATTCACATCCAAGGAAATTGACGAGATCTTTAATACCAATTTTCTCAGGAATGTTGACGAAGTTTACAAGAGATTCGGCCTTTAACTGAAGATCAGTGAAGGATCCGCAGGTAGATCAAATCCGTCTCTTTTGCCTTTTTCAAGATAAAAAAGCCCTACTGCTGCAACCATAGTTCCGTTATCGACGGTATATTGAGGTTCTGGGAACTCAACCCTAACATTTTTCAGTTCTTCGCTGAAGACCTTTCTAAGCCTTGAATTCATACTCACTCCACCAACAACCCCGAGATTTTTTACTCCCGTCTGCCTTATGGCCATTTTAACCTTTTCAAGCAACATATCTACCACTGCTTCTTGGTAGGAAGCGCAGAGGTTATTGAGGTTTTCCTTTACGAACTGCTCTCCCTTATCTTTTATGAGATAAAGAGCTGATGTTTTTAGACCGCTGAAGCTAAAGTTTAGGCCGTCTACCTTTGCTCTTGGAAAACGGTGAAAGCTGGGGTTTCCAGTTTGAGAAAGCTTGTCAATGAGAGGTCCACCGGGGTATGGAAGCCCCAACATTTTTGCAAACTTGTCCAATGCCTCACCTGCAGCATCATCAACTGTTCCGCCAAGGAATTTGTACTCACCAGGCTTTTCCATCAAAACCAGTTCTGTATGGCCTCCGCTAACTATGAGAAAAAGGTAAGGCTCCTCAGGAAGATTTTTGTTTAGAAATATAGAAAACATGTGAGCTTCTAAATGATTAACTCCCACGAAGGGCTTTTCGAAAAAGTATGCCAGCGATTTGGCAAAGGCAAGTCCCACAAGGAGTGACCCAACAAGGCCAGGACCATGAGTAACCGCTATCCCATCAATGTCATTTATGGTGAGATTGGCTCTTTTCAGGGCTTCTTCTGTCATAGGGAGTAACAATTTTGTGTGCATTCTTGAAGCAATTTCAGGAACTACACCTCCGAAGATACTATGCTCAAGATGGGTTTTTGAAAGGTTTACCAGCACTTTGTATTCGTTATTGACAATTCCAACTGCTGTTTCATCACAGGAAGTTTCAATGCCGAGCACGATCATTTTAAACGACCCTTACTCCATCAATGAAAACCATTTCAACCCTTGACATTATGTCAAAGGGGTGACCGCTGAAAACCACAATGTCGGCGTCATAACCTTTTTTGATGTATCCCACTCTATCCGAGACCCCAAGAAATTCGGCAGGAGTTGATGTAATTGCCTTTAGGGCTGTGATTTCATCCAGCCCCTCTTTAAAGCTCATTGCAGCGTAGAGATTGAGGTAATATATAGCATTGAAGGGGTGGTCGGAGGTTATGGCGATGGGTATTCCGTGGGATGATAATCGGGCAGGATTTTCAAAACTTAGGTTTTTTGATTCGGGTTTTGAACTTACGCCGAAAAGGGGACCCACAACTATTCCTTTAACTTTTCCTTTGAGCTTGTCTGCAATAAGGGGTGCGTCGCTGGCATGTTCCAGTATCATCTCAAATCCAAACTCTTCTCTGAGTCTGAGTGCAGTTTCTATGTCCTGAACAGAGTGGCAGTGAATTCTGCAGGGGATTTCCTTCCTTAGTGCTTTTAAAATGTTTTCAAGCTTTGGGTCTTTTTCCTTCCTTTTCTTTTCTTCGCCATATCTCTGCGCCTTTGTAAACCACTCTCTTATAACGGCGGCGGTAGCCATTCTCGTTGTAGGAAAGGATTTCCTTTCCCTATATGTAAGCTTTGGATTTTCACCCAGTGCCATTTTCAGGCCAGCCTCTTTTTTTACTATTATTTCTGAAATGGATGCCTTTTTGAGTTTTATAACTGAACCGATTCCGCCGATGGGGTTTGCACTTCCAGGGGTAATGAATACGGTTGTAACCCCATTTCTTAGGGCCTTTTCAACGGCGGGGTCTAAAGGATTGTAAGCGTCAATAGCGTAAATATGGGGAGTTGCCGGGTCGGTGGCTTCGTTTACATCTGAATAATCCCGTGGAGCCCCTTCGTCTCTCATTCCGATATGGGTGTGAGGGTCTATGAAACCCGGGAGAATGTACTTACCTTTGAGGTCTATGACCTCGACATTACTGGGGAGACGTTTCCTTCTTAAAACTTTCACGATTTTTCCATTTTCAATAAAGATTGCTCCATTTTCTATGAACTCTTCGCCGGTGAAGATTTTCCCACCTTTTAGAACGATCATCAAGGCCTCCTAAATATATAGGTCATCTCTTGTTTTATGTTCATAAGCAATCTCACCGTCAACAATGGTCATCATCACGAGGAATCTTGGGTCAAAGATTTCTCTATCGGTTATTACGATGTCTGCATCTTTACCCTTCTTTAAGCTGCCAATTTTGTGGTCAAGGCCGAGGATCTTTGCACCGTTTATAGTTAAGGCCTTTAATGCGGTTTCTTCAGAGAGACCATACCTTACTGCTATCTGCGCTGAATAGAAGAGGCCATAATGGGGAAGAACGGGAAAATCGGTGGTGAAGGCAAAGAGAACACCTTTTTCTTCATATACCTTTGCGGTTTCGGGAGTTCTAAATTTCAATTCTTGTTTTATTCTTGTGGTTATTGTGGGACCGAGGGCACAGGGTACCTCTTCTTTCGCCAGAATCTCAGCAATAAAGTGCCCTTCGGTGGAGTGTTCTATTACGAATTTTATCCCGAATTCTTTCATTATTCTCAGAGCGGTGAGGATGTCATCTTCCCGGTGGGAGTGAATTCGTGCAGGATATTTGCCTTCAAAAAGCCCCACAAGGGGTTCGAGTTTAAAATCGAAGACTTTTTTGTCCTTTTTTTTCTTTTCAATGTAATTAAGGGTGTCAAGAAGGGATTTTCTTAGTATGGCTGCATTTCCAAGTCTTGTGGAGGGCATTTTCTTCTGGGAAGAATAAACCCTTTTGGGGTTTTCGCCAAGGGCCATTTTGATTCCTGATGGGTTGAGGAGAATTTGACCTGTCGTTTTCGTAGCGACCCCCTGACCGCCTATAACATTGGCACTGCCTGGCATTATGTTAACTGTCGTAACACCGGAGGAAACAGCTTCTTTGAAGCCATCGTCGTAGAAGTTAATGCCGTCTATTGCTCTAACATGTGGAGTAACGGGATCTGTTGCCTCATTTCCGTCGGAACCTTCTATATTAACTCCCTCTTCCCAAAGCCCTGTATGGGTGTGGATGTCAATAAATCCGGGGTAGATGTATTTCCCTGTTGCGTCTATGACCTGAGCACCGTTGGGTATTTCCATCCTCTCAGTAACATCTTCAATTTTTCCATTTTTGATGACTAAGTAACCACCTTCGAGGGGGGCACCCTCCATTGTGAAAATTTTGCCACCTTTTACAATTAAAAGTTTTTCCATACCATTTCTCCTTCTAACATATGGCCTACCACGTCGGATTTTTTTGTAAAGGGTTCGTCGGAGAGGAAGACAAGGTTTGCTTTTTTACCTTTTTCAATAGTGCCTGTCTCTTTGTCAAGGCCTAAGATTTTAGCAGGGTTTGTAGATATTGCCCTCAGTGCGTCGAGTTCTGAAATTCCTACCTTTACAAGGAGTGCAGACTGGTGGTAGAGAAGATGAACTGGAACTATAGGGTGTAGAGTGGTTAGAGCGAAGACAACACCTTTTTCGTACAATGGGTAGAGGTTTTTAACGTAATGGTTTCTCTGATGGTAAAGCCTGCCAGCAATAAAGTAGGGCCCTGCAATGACCGGAATTTCTTCTTTTCTTATGAGGTCTGCAACCATAAAGGAGTCTTCAGCTTCCTGGAAGATCATATTCACGTCGTACTCCTGCTTCAATTCAAGGGCCTTTTCAATTTCATCTCTCGTATTCACGGAGACTTTGAGGGGAATCTCTTTGCGTAGCACTTGAAGTAGGGTTTCCATTTCCAGGTCCCTTTCCTTTTCTTTTTTCTTTTCGTAATTTTTCGCCTTTTCAAATTTTTCTCGAATCAAGGCAATGAGTCCCATCTTCGTTGAGGGGTATTTTCCTTCTGACCTCCAGCGAATTCGAGAGTTGTAATTCATGTTTAGCTTCAGTGCGGATGGGAACTTCCTTACCATCTCATCAGCCACATTGCCTTTACAGGCAAATACACCTTCAAGGCCAGAGAAGACTGCGGAATCCCCGGGGGAGGAGACGAAGTATGAAACGCCGCCTTTCGCCGCATCCTTTATGCCGAGGTCTTTTGGATAAAAAGCGTCAAGGCTTCTCAAAAATGGTAAGGATGGAGATGTGGATTCATCAGAATCGTAGTAATTGAATCCTGCACCTTCTTCTGCGAGGCCTATTTGGGTCGCGGGGTCAATGAAGGATGGAATAACGACAAGCCTTTCTGCATCTATAATTTCTTCAGCAGAAGGCTTTGAGGCAGTAATGTCCTGGATTATTCCATCCTCAACCACAATGTACCTGTTTTCAAGGATTTTATTATCTTTTAAGGTGATGATTTTTCCCGCCTTGATGACTTTCATTTTTTCTCCTTTGCAATAATTTTTTAGTTTGCAACACGAACAATCAAAAAGTGCGGGGCCCCCGAAGGGGCCCCGCACAGAGTTTACTTTGATTTTAGATTTTACTCTTATTTTAACAAAATCACTTTGGATTTTTTATTGAAATTCCTACCTTCAATTTGGACCAAGTAAAGGCCAGTGGGAAGTCCCGAGAGATTCACCTTGACCATCCCATTTACAGGAGTATGTGTTTCTCCCTTCACTAAAGCACCCTTCGCATCGTAAACCGATACTCTGACCCCTCCTGCTGTTTTGCCAGTGAAGAGCTCAAGAGTGTTTCTTGCAATCGCTGGAATCGTAATACTGTGCTTCCCTGCCTCTTCTCCGGCATTTACTACTGTGCTCCAATATTTTGTGTATGCCTCATCAACATAACTTAGTAGATCTGTATAAGTGCTCGCACCTGCTACCACAAAAGCTACCTTTACTGAATCGTAAGGCGCGATGTCAAATGGCCCTGCCGATACCACAGTAGACCAGTCGTAGTTCCTGTTGGTTGAGGTTGTTCTATATGTACCGTTCAGGAATTTAATTTGAATACTATCTGGAAGCCCATTGTATGGATATACATAAACGTCATGGTCGATTACGGAGAAGTTCGCGATTAACGAGGTTTGTTGTCTTGATGGATTTAATATGGCAGTTCCCATAAAGGTTGATGAATAATAAAGGTATGCCATGTTCCTCGTAGCATCAGTGCCTCCTGCATTGGAAGATGCGTTGATAATGTCCCAGTCGGTAAATAGACCGGCGTAAAGGCCATAAATTGGATTGGGTGAGGAGTTGTACAGTGTGTATTCAAGAATAACATAATTAGGTCCAACGCCATCGTTAAAGGTATAACCCCTCTGATAAACCCACAAGCCCTTAGATTCTTCACCACCTGCATCGGTGAAGATTGCCTTTGTGTAATCGTAATAAGGTGGGTAAGGGCTGTATCTGAAAACGCGACCGTCGGGATCTGTGGTAGTTACCCAATCATCATCGTCACCAGAACTTGACTCAAAGTAACGGTCAATTACATAAGGGAGCTGTGTCCCAACGGCGAAGGAACCATAGTATAGGTGTGATGCAGAAGATGAAGGATATCTGCATCCAGAGCCCTGAGATTGTGATGAACTCATATAGCCGAGGGCACCATATTTTGTCACTGTCAATACGATGTTACCAGGAGAATGGTCCGTATAATCTACTCCTGGAATACCGACAGTTAATGAAAAACTGTAATTCCAGGAATAACCGCCGTCACAGGTAATATTAAGGTTGAAGTTAACATTGCTACCATTTGGAGTATCAGGTATTGAAGTTACGACGAAGGGATCACTTCCGTTGTCAACTGTTGCACCGGAGGCGATATTTCCTAAGGATGTTGTTCCATCGCTGATGGATGCATAAGGGGAGTTAGTGGAGAGGACTCCCTGTACATTGGTGGCATCTGCACCATTGTTCTTTATTGTAACGGTAATCTGGATTGTTTCTCCTGGATCCCAAACTGAGTTTCCATTCTCGTCAGTGTATGAATAGTTTAAAAGAACTATGGAAGGTTCCGAAGGGGATGGAGTATTCAATAACGATTGATAAACATCCAGTACGCCCCACCCATAGTTGTTGTTTGGATAAGGAGCACCTTGTGAAGGTTGTCTGGCATAGTCCAAAAGGAGAGAATACACAGTGTTAAAGTCGAGGTTAGGGTTCTTCTGAAGTAGAATTGCGATGGCACCTGCCACATGGGGTGTGGCCATTGAAGTTCCATCCCAGGATTGGTATGACCCACCAGGAACTGATGAGGGTACGCTTACTCCGGGTGCCGAAATATTTGGCTTAATGAAGTTCCAATCGCTGCGCGGCCAATAAGAAGTGTTGTTCCAGGGAGACTGATTTGGAGCTGGACCTCTACAGGAAAAATTTGCTATGTTGTCGTTGTTGTCCGTAGCTCCAACAGCTATTACATTAGGAAATGACCCAGGCGTATTTATTGTTCCAGTATTTGGACCATAATTGCCTGCGGCAAAAACAGGAATAATTCCCGCATTCCTCCAATTGACTACATCATCCCAATATTCCGTATTTGTAATGTCTGTTGACCCCCAGGAATTCGATACAACTCTAATATCTACTCCTTGAGATTTCCATTCCAATATTTTTTGAAAGCCATCGTGAATCCATGTAGCGTAAGCACTCCCTTGGGAGTTGAATATTTTACACGATACGAATCTTGCCCCAGGAGCCACTCCTATATCGTTTGCAAAGGGTCCAGGGCCATCCCCGCCTAAGATAGTTCCGGTACAATGAGTTCCATGTCCATGATCGTCGTAAGGTTGAGATTGACCATTTACAGCATCGAACCAATATCCGAAGAATTTTCCAGAAAGGGCAGGGTGATCGGGATCAACACCGGTGTCCATAATTCCAACTACTATGCCACTTCCGTCGTATCCGGCTTGCCAGCAGGAATCAGCTTTGACGTTGGTAATGTTCCAAGTAGGAGCTTTTATTTCGACATCTTCTTCAATGGGAGTTACCCGATCAAGAGTGACTGTAAAATTGTCTATGAGGTATTCTACTTCGTTCCTTTGGGCGATCCATTCGATAACGTCCTTCGTCGCCTCAATATAGAACCCGTTGAAGATCCAGTACGGCTGTAAAGTTTTTATTTTGTCTTTGTAGGTTAGTTCAAGAGTGTTGAGAATATCTCTTTGAGAGTTACTTGCAAAGGATTTCAGTTCTTCGACATACTGGGCTGGTGTTAATCCCTTCATAGCTTCATAGTCGGGTTTTGCCTTGAGGTGGACAATAGCCTCAATGTTCTCGTTGGGGGAGGCTTTTGCCAGTTTTTCCTCAAGGGCTGGATAAATATAGGCTTTTGAGGTTAGTAGTGTTAGTAACAAAAACTTCAGCACTTTAAACCTCCTTTTTTTAAATTTTACAACCAATTCAATATTTTTCCAAAATAATACATTGCCAATCCTGAGAATAGAGCTCCGCTTAAATTGTCATCTAACTTCCAGGGTAATACCTCAGAAATGGCACCAGAGAAAGCCCCTATGATGGCAAGTAGAAAAGGAAAGTTTGCCAATTTAGAGTAAACATATCCTGCAATTAT
>CAZZKY010000066.1:0-7056 GCA_964654765.1 uncultured bacterium
TAACAAGTTCACTGTTTATCCTTGTGTGAAATTCTTCAATGGAAAAGTCCGAGTCCTTCGTTTCAGGTATAACGTGCGCAAGTCCATATCTGATGTAGTCTGCGGGATATTCTTTTAAAAGGTCTGGAATCCATATTGCCCAATTTCTGGACGTGGACAATTTTGCACCCATTAAGTTGAGAAATTCATTAGCTGGAACGTTGTCGGGCAGGTTGTAGTCTCCGTGGGCCATAAGCATAGCAGGCCATATGAGGGTATGAAATATGATATTGTCCTTTCCAATAAAGTGGATGATTTTCGTTTCCGTATCGAGCCAATACTTTTTCCATTCTTCAGGTTTACCATTTTTTTCCGCCCACTCAATTGTCGATGAAATGTACCCAATTGGTGCATCAAACCAAACATAAAGTACTTTCCCTTTTGCTTCTTCCAGAGGAACTGGTACTCCCCAAGAGAGGTCCCTTGTGATAGCTCTATCTTGAAGTCCATCCCTTACCCATGAAAGTGCTTGATTAAGGACGTTTTCTTTCCAATAGGTTTTGGTGGAAAGCCAATCTTTTAAAGGTTTTTCAAATTCTTTTAGCTTGAAATAGTAGTGGTATGAAGTTTTCACAACGGGAACTCCACCGCAGATTGTGCACTTGGGGTTAATTAAGTCTTTGGGTTCCAGCCACCTACCACACTGCTCACACTGGTCTCCTCTTGCTTTTTCATTTCCGCAATATGGACACGTGCCCTCCACATACCGGTCCGGCAAAAATCTCTGACAGTTAAGGCAATAGAGCTGTTCAATTTCCCTCTTGTAAATATATCCTTTTTCGTAAATTCTGATGAAGAATTCCTGCGATAATTTGTGATGCAAGGGCTTTGAAGTTCTGGAGAAGTTATCGAAAAAGATTTTAAGGCCATCAAAACTTTCCTTAATGTTTTGATGGTAGTAGTCTACTATTTCCTTAGGAGTTTTCCCTTCTTTATCTGCTTTGATAGTGATTGCTACTCCATGTTCGTCGGTTCCACAGATATGTATTGCTTCAACGCCTTTTAGTTTAAGGTATCTTGTGTATATGTCAGCAGGTAAATAAGCCCCTGCTATATGGCCTATGTGTAAAGGTCCGTTTGCATAAGGCAAAGCACTTGTAATTAGATATCTTGGCATGCTCTTATTATAAAGAGTATTCTGAATACTTCAAAGAGCTGATGTTATTAAAAATCTATGCCATTCTACCTTTTCAGTTTTTCCAAGATGCCGGTCAGCATCGCCAAATGCTTTCTCTCCTCTGCAATTATCTGATTTAAGAGGGGTTTATTTTTCTCGCTTTCTACTTCCAGCAAGAAATTGTAGTAATTAATACTGGAAATTTCCATTTCAATAGCAAAACTGATTATTTTATCGGGTGTATCAAGGGTTCCTATTTTTTCCTTTAATTCGTTCTTTTTGAAAACCGCAATGTGGCCAATAGTTTTTACATTTTGTGCATAATCTTCATCGTCAATTACTATCTCTTTGCTTTTTTCGAGATTCCTTAAAATTTCCTCAAAGATTTCTTTATGCTTTAATTCTTCCTTTGAAAGAAACCGAAATACTTCTTTTAAGTCCTTTGGGGCAGTATTTTCTGCCTCTTTGTAAAATTCAAATCCACTTTCTTCAATGCCAATGGCTATGTTTATTATTTCTGATTTTGTAAACATATTCTTTCCCCACTTAATCTCTTTCTTTTCTGAAAATTTTTTCAAGATCTTCAAGTTTTATGAGGACTTTTCTGGGTTTAGTTCCCTCTTGAGGTCCAATAATTCCCAATTGTTCCAGCTGGTCGATAACTCTTGCCGCTCTTGCAAAGCCCAGTTTGAGTCTTCTCTGAAGTAGTGTTGCAGAGGCTTTTCCCTCAAGTATAACCGCTCTGGCTGCTTCTTCAAGCATGGGATCCCATTCACCCTCTTCGAAACCCACCTCCTCTTCCGTTTCCGATAAAGGAATTTCAGTCATTTCGGGAATTTTTCTGTAATAGTTATTTCTGATTTCGTTCATTTTTTCTTTTACAGCTTGTGGTTCTAATTCTAAGTATTCGCAAAGGAACTCAGTTGTTTTCTCTTCCAATTCGTTTAATCCTGGTTCATCAACTCTAATAAAAGGCAGGTATAGATTTTCATCCATAAGTTCTTCCACAATCTCCACTGCTTTTTGGGGTTCTAAGTAAAAATAGCTTTTAACTATTTTAATAAGATAGTGTCGTGTAAGGGTTCGCGAAATCTTTTTGGTTTCCTCCTCTGTTATGAGGGGGCCATGAATCCTTACCTTTTCGGAGGTCCCCGGAGGTATAAAGAGCATATCTCCTCTTCCTAATAGTTTTTCAGCTCCCCCATCATCTAATATTGTTTTTGAGTCAACTCTACTTGGGACTTTAAAAGCTATTCTTACGGGAAAGTTTGCCTTTATCATGCCGGTGATAACATCTACCGAAGGCCTTTGTGTGGCAACAATTAGGTGAATTCCAACCGCTCTTGCCATTTGAGCAAGTCTTGCCAGTGGCTCTTCAATTTCCCTTCCTGTGGTGATAATGAGGTCGGCAAATTCATCAATTATAATGACGAGATATGGAATGGGTTCACCTCCAGATTTGACCATTTTTTCATTGTAACTAAAGATGTCCCTTGCAGTTTCCTTTGCAAATAACTTATAGCGATAATCCATCCATTTAACTGCTTTTTTAAGAACCTCTACGGCAAGCTTTCTGTCTTTTACCACGGGAAGAAGAAGGTGTGGAATTCCTTCGTAGAGAGAGAGTTCTATCCGCTTGGGGTCAATTAAAACAAATCTTACCTGTTCGGGTTTATTTCTAAAAATTATGCTGGTAATGATAGTATTAATGCACACAGACTTTCCACTACCCGTTGAACCGGCTATAAGGAGGTGTGGCATATTGGAAAGATCCGCATAGACGGGATTTCCCGCAGTGTCCACGCCAAGGGCGAAAGCTAAAGGAGATTCTAAGTTGAAAAATTCATCCCTTTCAACCAGTGCCCTCAAATATACTGTTTTCCTGTTTTTGTTTGGAATTTCAAATCCTACTAACCCTTTGTTTGGAAGAGGTGCGATTATCCTTATTGCATTTGACCTCATTCTTAAGGCAATGTCGTCGGCAAGAGAGGAAATTTTTGAGAGTCTTATACCGGGGGCGGGTTCGTATTCATATCTTGTTACCACAGGTCCGGGATAATAGTTCACTACCTTACCTTCAATGTTGAACTCTCTGAGTTTTTCTTCTATTAAAATTTTGTTTTTTTCAAGTTCCTGTTTGGACTCAGTTGCATCAAAAGATTCTGCAGGTTTAAGGAGATTTATTAGGGTATGGGGTTCGATTTCCTCTTCATCGGCAGTTTGTAAGGGTTTTGGAGATTTTGAGATGGTTTTGGTTACAGTTTCTTTTCCTTTTTGTTCTGTCTCTTGAGGTTCTTCTTTTTTAGATTCTTCTTTTATCTCCTCTCTCTTTTTCTTTCTTTTTTTCAGAAGCCGTGGCACGTTTATGATAAATGAGGACATTATTATGAGAAGAAGGGAGACTATCACTTTCCCGGCAATACCCAAATTACTTAAAAGAAATTTAGAAACCCTCGTTGAAAGGCTTCCCGAGAGCGGTATGGGCAAGTATAGAGAAATGGTAAAGAGAATAACGAAAATCGCTAAAAGTTCTAATAAAAATTCCTTTTTTGCCCTATTTAAAAACACCATGAATCCGTAAGAAGAAAAGATTAGGGAAATGAGAGCTGAAAGCAGGTAGCCTATTTTTGTCACAAGAATTGATGCAATTATATAGCCGAGTTTCCCTCCCCAGTTTGCAATTTCGCTTTCTGGTAAATAGGATGCCACGCTAATAAGTAGGAAGAGAAAACTGAAAGATAAAATCAAAGAGGCAATGCGTTCGATGGTAAAGAGTTTGTTATCGGAGCTTATATATAATAGGTATCCGGTGAAGGCAAATATTAAAAGAAGAATTGCAAGTTCCATTTTCAAAATAATAAGCTAAAGGCCGCGACTTATCAAATCATTTGTATGGCTTTCTAAACAAAAACTCGAGGAGTTCAAACTGTTTTTCAAAGTCTTTTTTACCTTCCAGATTAGTGATTTTTTGGGTGAATACCGGACTCTTTAATAATTCGTTCTTGAATTCCCATGAATGTATGTAAACTTTTCTGTGTAATTTTTTGATCTCATTTATTTCTTCCGGTGTAAACCATTTAAGATTAATTTCCCTAAGCTTGGATGTATCGACAACGATAGAATCTATTCTCATGTACTCCAATATTGTGTAAATTTGCTTTTTATCATATTTTCCAAGGCTTAAGAGGGTGTTCCTTGCATTTGCAGTATTTTCGAATATTTTTCCTTGCAAGGTTTTGAGTTGAGAGGTATCAATCCCAAGTTTTTCAATTTCTTGAATTACTTCCTTGTTAAGGGTGTATCTTATCGGATGCCTCACTGTAAGCTGAAAAACGTTCTGAGTGAAAAATAGCATTACAAATGAGAGAATTCCGGCGGAAATAGGTGTTATGACCCACGCGAGTGCTATATCCTTAAGGACTTTAAAGTTTATAAGCCTGCCTGCCCCCCTTGCTAACCCTATACCTATCATAGCACCAATTACAACCTGTGAACTCGATACAGGAACAAGAGGGAGAGTAGGGAGGTGAAGCAACATTAAGATTTTTCTTAGGACATCTGAAGAGAATAGAAGCAGAACAATGGCTTGAGTGAAAACAACAACAAGTCCAGCTAAGGGTGAAAGTTTTAAAATTTTTTCTCCAACAGTTTTCATAACTCTTTCTGAACCGGTTAGGATTCCGAGGGCTATAGACATTGCACCTACAAAGAGAAGGATTTGAAAAGCAGTAATCTCTAAGTTTCCTATGTAAATATTTTTAAAAGGATTGGAAAAGATGTAAACACCGACAATGTTTGCGATGTTGTTGGCTCCAAAACTGAAGGCGCCAAAAGCACCCAGTATCATAAAGGCTAATCTGAATAAGTAGTCTATCGTAAAGAGGTTTATTTTTACTTTTGACTGCAACTTGTGAAGGTATTTGTAGAGTAAAAAGGCAAGAAGGAACGCAATCAGTGGAGCAATGATCCAGGCCTTGATTATTTGGGTGAGAGAACCAACATTAACAATTTCACCTGCAAAGAGGCTCCACCCCACAATGCCGCCAACAAGGGCCTGAGTAATTGAAACGAGAAATCCAGCCCTTGTCATCCATATAACAGTCAGCCCCGTGGCTAAGCAAACAGTAAAAGCCCCACCTATTGCGTTTATTTTACCAAGTTCTCCAATACTTTTTGTTGTATTTGAACCCTGAAGGACCGCACCTAAAATCACAAAAATGGCCGCAATAGTGAGGGCTGTTTTGAGTTTAACCATTTTGGAGCCTACAGCGCTTCCAAAGATATCAGCAGTGTTGTTAGCTCCAAGGGACCACCCGAGAATCAGACCGCCCGTTACAAGTATAAAGTTCATGCTAATCTTTTGATCACGTATATGGAGAGACGGTCACAAACATCTTCTGCCTTGTCGGAAACCTCTTGAACCAAAGTGATGAGGTTTGATAACTGAATTTTGCAACATGGTTCAATATTGTTATCTCTGAAGATTTTCTTTTTGATTTCGTTGCCGAGTTGGTCACATTCGTGCTCAAAGTGCATTACAGATTTTATGTGGTTTCTCACTTCCTGTATATTTTTGAAATACATTCGAATTGCCGAAACCATTTCCATAACACAAGAGGCAGTATTTTCAAGGAGAAGTTCGAAAGACTCAACGGAAAAATCCGGTATAGTTGGCCTTTGAATATCAAACTCGATCATCACTTGTGCCATAATGTTTAAAACAGAGTCTGCATTTTCAATAATTGCAAGTACGTCTCCTCTCGACTCTGGAATTAGAAGCTCCATGTAGATTACATTTTCGATTTCTCTCCGGAAGGAGTCTCCTCTGCTTTCAAGTTCGTCAACTTTTCTCGCTTTTTCTACAAACTTATCCATGTTTTTTCTTAGATATAAAAGCAAACCTTCCTTAAAGTTTAGGGAGGCTTCAATAAAGAAGTCAAGGTAGTTGTCGATCTTCCCTTCCAGTTCCTTGGTTTTTTTCCAGACACTCAGCATAATCACCTCCAGACCAATGATTGTAAATCTTTAGAAAAATCAAGTCAAACGAGGAAGTGAAATTACAGAATTCTTGACAATCCTATTGGTATGCGTTATATTTTTGTCAAGAATTTTAAAAAGCCAAAAAGGGGGAGTAGATGAGGAAGGGTTTTACATTAGTTGAGTTGGCGATAGTCTTGATCGTTATTGGCCTAATAATTGTCATAGTGTTAAGGGGACAGGGGCTTGTGGAAAATGCCAGAATTTCAAAGTTAACAAGAGATTTTCAGGGAATTCAGGCAGCCTTCTATTCTTACTATGATAGGTACAGTATGTATCCCGGTGACGACTCTACTGCAGGAACAAGATGGCCAGGGGAGGTAAGTGGTAATGGTAATGGATACATCGATCCATCAGAAGCGCCTTATGTCTGGAATCATATGCTAAAGGGTGGATACGTACAGGGTATGCCTAAGGGCCCTTATGGAAATTACATTTTTGGGACTTTGAATTTCGGTTCAACCTATGGCCTCGGTAATTTTGTGGCTGGGACTGGCATTCCGGGAAGCGTGGCTGAACAAATTGATAAGAAGAATGATGATGGAATTTATAACACGGGGTACATCCAGGGGTCGAGGGCTTATACCTCGGACACCCTGACATTATATTGGAAACTGTAAGCCTTTTTAAAAGGAGGTTTCATATATGAGGCGTAAGGGCTTCACACTGTTGGAACTGGCCATCGTGTTGGTGGTCATAGGGCTCCTAATAGCCCTGGTAATGAGAGGGATGGCTCTTCAATCGAGTGCAAAAGTAAAAAGGACTGCCGGTGACATCAGAAATATACATACTGCTGTAATGGTATACTATAGCAGGAAAGGGGCATATCCTGGTGACACCGATGCTGATGGATTTATAGATAA
>CAZZKY010000067.1:0-4086 GCA_964654765.1 uncultured bacterium
GAAGGTTTGTGAGAGGTGGCATCTGGAAAAACTTCCTTGTGAAATATGAAGAATCCAACAATATGCATAAGAAGATGCTATATCTTTCTGATCTTCTTGCGGAAAGCAGGAATAGAAGGTTAAAAAGTAACCTTTACAAAGCTCAGTGCAACGATGCCTATTGGCATGGTGTTTTTGGTGGGTTATATCTTCCACACCTGAGAAAGGAGATTTATTCCAACTTGATTGAGATTGACAGAAAAATAAATAGCCCAGAAAGGGTTGTGGAAGACCTGAATAAAGATGGGAGACCGGAAGTTAGTGTAAAGAGCAGAGAATTAAGGATTTCTGTTATACCGCACTTAGGAGGCTCCATCTACGAAATTTCCAGTTTTGAATACCTCTACAATTTTCAAGATACATTAATGAGGCGCTTTGAGCACTATCACGAGGGAGTGAAGATTGGTGAACCCCCAAAAGAAGGTGTTGCTTCCATTCACGAACAGGAGAAATGGATTGATGAGCAAAGTGCTAAGGAAATGGTCTATGACAGCTATCCCCGGTACTCCTTTTTCCTTCACTTCCTCCCGGAAGGGCTGGACTTTCAAAACATTAGATATAACAAACATCAGGAACTCGGTGACTTTGTCACTGGTGAGTTTGATTATCGGTTTAAGGGGAATGGCATTCGATTGAGCAGGAAGGGTAGGGTAAGGGGTGAAAGGGAAGTCAATGTGAGGGTTATGAAATCCATAGAACCAGTGAGAGGAGGAGTTGACTTAGGTCTGTCCATAAAAGGGGAAGAGGAGTTAAACCACGCCGTTGCTGTTGAATTGAATTTAAAGTTTGAAGTTCCGGTGCTTTTATTAGGGGAGAGAAAAGAGGATATCAGCCGTAGGGATTATATTTTAAAAGGCAGTAATTATGTTGAAATTGCCGATGAAATTCTGAAAGTCATTGTATCCATTGAAAGCTCAAATTGTGAGGATATTTATCTTTACCCAATTTTAACCATTTCCCAGTCGGAGAAAGGATTTGACTTAGTATATCAGGGTACCTCAATCTTTTTGTTTGCCAAATTGAAGGGCAGAAATTACAGGGATGTAGTCAGGTTAAGGTTCAAAGGAGGGAAAAATGCCTGAGCTTAGGTACGATGTCTTCAGAGTCAGGTGGACAATTATCTCCACGGAGAGGGGGAGAAGGCCTTCAGATTATGTGATGACAAAAGAGGAAATCAAAAGTGGAATTTGTCCATTTTGCTATGGGCACGAGCATACGACCCCTCCGGAAATCTTTGTAATTGGCCCTAAGGATCGTGCCCCCAATACGGAGGGATGGGAAGTTAGAGTTGTGCCTAACAAGTTCCCTGCCCTAAGAATTGAGGGAGAATTGACGAGAGAGGCGGTTGGTCTTTTTGATAAAATTAATGGTATTGGTGCTCATGAAGTAATAATTGAGACTCCTGAGCACGATAAAAACCTTGGTGATTTGAGTGTCGAACAGATCAAGAAGGTTTTAATAGCCTATAGGGAGCGGATTAAGGATTTGAGAAAGGATATTCGCATTCGCTATGTACTCATCTTCAAAAATTACGGAAAAGAAGCGGGGGCTTCCCTTTCTCATCCACATTCCCAGTTGATTGCTACGCCAATGATACCAACGGTAGTTGTTACGGAGCTTCAAGCTTCGAGAGACCACTTCAGGTCTAAAGAACGGTGTTTAATGTGCGACATAATAAATCAGGAATTACAGTACGGTGCACGCATTGTAATGGAAAGAGATAATTACATTGTATGGGAACCCTTTGCCTCTTCCTTTCCCTTTGAAACCTGGCTGATACCTAAGAAACACCTTCACGATTTTGCCCTCCTTGAGGATCACGAACTGGAAGTACTTGCCAGCGTTTTGAAAGAGATGTTACTCAGAATCAAGGTTGTCTTAAATGACCCACCTTTCAATATGGTACTCCACACTGCACCGAGCCCACACGAAAGGCCAGGTAGACCAGATTACTGGACTACCATAGAATACGATTATCACTGGCACATAGAACTAATCCCGAGAATAACCAAAATTGCGGGCTTTGAGTGGGGGTCGGGTCTTTATATCAATCCAACCCCGCCGGAGGAGGCAGCAAAATATTTGAGAGAGGTTGATATAAGCTTTTAGGAGAGATTATGGCTAAGAAGGGTTATTTTGCACTGGTATTGCATTCCCATTTGCCCTATGTATTGGGCCATGGTGTGTGGCCTCATGGGGCTGAGTGGCTATACGAAGCGGCTACAGAGACATACATTCCTCTTTTGATGGCGATAGAAAGACTTGTTTCCAGGGGGATTAAGGTCCATTTTACCATTGGTATAACGCCTGTTTTACAAGAACAGCTAAAAGATGATCGTTTTAAAGAGGGTGTAAAGGGATATATTGAGCAGAAGATTGACTCGGCGCGGGAAGATGAAATCTATTTCTTAAAAACGGGATACAAGCACAGGGCAAGCCTTGCCGTTTTCTGGCAAAAGTTCTATGAACAGGTTGGTGAATATTTTGAGAAAATAAATAGAGATATACTCGAGCGTTTTTCCTCTTACTACAAGGCAGGCCACATAGAGATAATTACCTCTGGTGCTACCCATGGTTATATGCCACTTTTGTTGAAGGATGAATCTTGTTACGCTCAGGTTCTGGAAGGTAAGAGGGCTTTCGTAAAAAATGTTGGTGTTGAACCTTCGGGTATCTGGCCACCGGAACTGGCTTACAGGTTCTCTTATAAGTGGAAACCACCTGTTGGAAGCTATCCTGAGTATCTCAGACTTGGTCTTGAGGAGATATATAATAAACTGGGGATTGAGTATTTCCTTGTTGATCACCATTTGATTGAGGGCGGTAAGGCGGTAGGAACCTATATCGGGCTTTTTGAAGCCCTTAAACTACTTTGGGAGACCCAGGCTTCAGCTTACAGACCAGTGGAAGTTGAGAAGAAAGATACCCTTCGAAATTACTACGTTGTCTCCCCTGGTAAAAAGGTGGGTGCTGGTGTTTTTGCAAGGGATCCAAGGACAGCTTTGCAGGTCTGGTCCAGAGATATTGGTTATCCCGGTGATTTTGCATATCTTGAATTCCACAAGAAACACTTTCCTGGAGGGCATCGTTATTGGAGAATTACGGGAAAGGATGTGGATCTTGGAAACAAGGATGAATACCGCAGGGACTGGGCTGAAATGGCGTTGGATAGTCATGCGAATCACTTTGTTGACATTTTGAAAAAGATTATTGCTGAGAGTGAATTGGAAAATCCCATCATTGTTTCGCCTTTCGATACTGAACTTTATGGCCATTGGTGGTTTGAAGGTATTGATTGGCTTGAGAAGGTTTTTGAGAATATTTCTAAGACCGAGAGTTTAGAAACTATTACCCTTGGTGAATATCACCGGAAGTATCCTCCTGAAACGGTGGTGAATCTTCCAGAGGGTTCCTGGGGAGAGGGAGGTTTCCACTGGGTATGGCTTAACGACTGGACCTCGTGGACGTGGGAAAAGATTTATGAAATAGAGGACAGGTTTTTTAAGGAAGCTTTGAATGCTGAACTTGCAAAAGACCCTACGTACTTTAGGGTTTTAAAACAACTCGGCAGGGAACTCCTTTTACTTCAGTCTTCTGACTGGCAGTTCCTTATTACTACTTGGAGCGCCAGGGATTACGCTGAACAAAGAGTGGCGATTCACTACGAGTACTGTAAAAGGCTCCTTGATATGCTTGCCAGTTTAAGGGAAAATAAAGGTTTGAGTACAGAAGACTTAAACTTACTCGAAACCCTTGAGGATAAGGATAGGCTCTTTGAGAACATTAATCCAATGGAGTGGAAGTTGCAATGAAGGCAGTAATCCTTGCAGGTGGAAAAGGCAAACGCCTTGAACCCTATTCCCTGGTGATACCCAAACCGCTCATGCCCGTAGGGGATATGCCCATAATGGAGATCATAGTCAAGAAGCTCGTTAAGAGTGGCTTTACAGAAATTTACGTTGCCTGTGGTCATCTTGCAGAGCTTATCAAATCTTATTTTAACAACGGGAAAAAGTGGGGAGCCACTATTGAGTACTCAGTGGAAGA
>CAZZKY010000068.1:0-8941 GCA_964654765.1 uncultured bacterium
AGGGAAAAGGATGAACCCTTTCCTAATTTTTAAATTTGTTTCACTGGAAATAATAGGGCAAATATAGAGTCTAAGGATGACTTTTCACGACCGACATTAACTAAGAAGAGCAGTACAGGTTATTGAGTGCTCTAAATCGCAAAATTGCCGCCAGACTTCATATACGTAATTATCCAACATCAAAGGGTTAAAAACCTTAAAATTAATTACTATACCAACATTCTATGATTTTTTAAATTACCGAATAATTTTTCTTAAAAGCAATAAAACACAAACGACTAACGTTACCCTTTTAGGCTTGTCTCCCTGATAACTTCATATTCTAATTTTTAGCGTTATAATATATCTATGAAAGGCATAATACTTGCAGGCGGTTCGGGGACCCGTTTGTATCCAATTACAATGGCAGTAAGTAAGCAATTACTGCCTGTCTACGACAAACCTATGATCTATTATCCTCTATCGACTTTAATGCTTGCTGGAATACGGGAAATCCTCATTATTACAAATCCCGAGTACGTCGAACTTTACAAGAGATTATTTGGCGATGGATCACATTTGGGTCTTAAAATTTCCTACGCAGTTCAAGAAAAGCCACGAGGTATTGCTGACGCCTTTATTGTGGGCGAGTCTTTTATAAATGGAGATAAATGCGCCCTAATACTCGGAGACAACATATTCTATGGTCGAGGTTTTGGCCAAATCTTAAAAGATGCCTCCACTCTTGAAAAAGGCGCTGTAATCTTCGGCTATCCAGTAAAAGACCCAAGAAGTTACGGAGTAATCGAGCTCGATAGTGAAAATAGGCCTGTATCGATTGAAGAAAAACCAGAAAAACCTAAATCCAACCTCGCAATCCCAGGCCTCTATTTTTATGATGAAAAGGTTGTAGAATTTGCGAAAAATCTAAAGCCTTCATGGCGCGGAGAATTAGAAATTACTGACATAAACAAACAGTATTTGCTCTTAAATGAACTAAAAGTGTTCGTCCTTGGACGAGGCTTTGCATGGCTTGACATGGGTACATACGACAGCCTTCTTGAGGCCTCAAATTTTGTTAAGACCATACAAGATAGGCAGGGCTTTTACATTGCGTGTATCGAAGAAGTCGCATACAGAATGGGGTATATAAGCAGAGAGCAGCTTTTAGATTTAGCAAAGAAATACAACACAGAATACGGCAAATATCTAAAGAGCATAGCAGAAGAGTCCTTAATCCAGGAATAACTTCCCTAAAACATTGGATTTAACGAATTTTCTGCTTTATAATTCATTTAAAATAAATAAAAGGGAGGAAAAGATGAAAAAGGGCATTCATCCAACATATTATAAAGACGCTGTAATAAGGTGTGCTTGTGGAAATGAGGTTATCACAGGCTCTACTGTTAAAGAAGTAAAAGTTGAAATTTGTTCTAAATGCCATCCATTTTACACAGGCCAGGCAAGAAAGACAGTGACCACTGATTTTACCGGTCAGATTGAGAAGTTCCAGAAAAAATACGGAGAAAAAAGACTATGAAAAAAATCACTCTACCGGTGTTCCTTGTTCTAACAATACTAACCTCTTGTGCTGTCAGGAAAACAACAGAAGGAGAGAGAGTTATTACTATTGAGCCCACCACAAAAGCTGATACCATAAAACCAGTTGTTGTTGATACTGCCATAAAGGTAACCCCTGGCCCAATGGTTACTCAGCAGCCTGTTAGGCTAAAAGAAGGGTGGCGAGTTCAGATATTTGCTTTTGCTGACAAGTCAAAAGCAGAACTGGCTTATCAAGATGCAAAACTAAGACTCAATGTACCCGTTTACTTAGAATATATTCCAGGGATTGACAACGTACCTTATAAAATAAGGGTAGGAAACTTTCAGACCCGCGAAGAGGCCGAAAGATATAGAGATTTCTTAAGGGAGAATGGTTATCCTGATGCTTTTTTAGTAGAAACACAAATTGAGCTTCCGTAAAATTTTTGTTGCGACCAACAACCCTGATAAAATTGAAGAGTTTTCTGATTTTTTTAATAGACTAAGTATAGGTTTAACTATCGTTCCATCTCCCCTTAAATTAAAAGACGTGGAAGATGGTTTTACACTCGAAGAGAATGCCTTTAAAAAGGCCTCAAATCTTTATGAGGCAGGATTTTCTCCGGTATTTTCCGACGATACTGGACTCTTCCTGCCTTTCTTAGACGGGATTCCGGGAGTACGTTCATCAAGATTTGCAGGAACATCTGCAACATATGAAGAAAACAGAAAAAAACTCATTGAAACTGTAAAATGCTTACCTTTAGAAAAGCGCTTTGCATATTTTAAAACAGTTATTTGTTTTATAAATTCCTCTGGTGAAGTCCACTATTTTACAGGGCGTGTTGAAGGTTACATACTAACAGAAGAAAGAGGTGAAAACAAGTTTGGATATGACCCTATTTTTTTGTATCCAAAACTTGGAAGAACCTTTGGAGAATTACCGCTTGCTTTAAAAAACAAAATTTCCCACCGTGCCATTGCACTTATGCGGTTCGTTAACTTTTTGAAAAATGAAAGCCTTTCTCTTTGATCGTGATGGAACTCTAATAGTAAACAAACATTATCTCTCAACTCCAGCAGGGATTAGGTTCTTGCCCTGCGTTTTTGATACTTTAAAATTCCTTCTTTCGAAAGGATATAAACTCTTCATTATAACTAATCAATCTGGAATTAAAAGAGGCTATTATTCAAGAGACAGAATAGAGGAAATTCATCGTGAGCTCTTAATAAGACTAAAAAGTGAGAAGATTCATATTTCAGAAATCTTCTATTGCGACCACCATCCCAATGAGCGATGTAACTGTAGAAAGCCGGGAAACTATTTTTTGAAAGTACTGCAAAGAAAATACGAAATGGAACCCTCAGATTCTTTCTTCGTGGGTGACCGTCGTGAGGATATGGAGTTCGGAAAAAGATTAGGACTTAAAACAATCTTGATAAGAACTCCGATCAATCAAGAGTTTTCCCACCTTGCAGATTACGCAATTGATAGCCTATGTGAAATTGTCAAAATTTTAAAATGAATAACCCTCGTGAAATTGCCATTGAAATAGTAAAACGTTTTATTGGAGACGATGCCTGGGTTACTCCACTTATTAGGTCCTATTATAAGACATTTAGAGACCATAGAGATTCTGAATTAATGACGGAACTTGTTTATGGTACTGTAAAAAATTACATCAAACTATCTAAAGTTGCCAATACTTACCTTGCCCGGTCTAATTTAAATTCCTTAAATGCTTTGCAACAGGCTTTAATCCTTGTTTCTATTTATGAACTACTTTATCTCACGAAAATACCAGAATATGCTACCATTCATAGTTACGTTGAAATTTCCAAGAAAATAACAAACACAAGGTTCTCAAAGCTTATCAATGCACTTTTGAGAAACATCCAGCGTAGAACCAAGAAGGTAGAGTTTGAACCTTATGAGGAGTTTTCGATAAACAAGGAACTTTACATTTACCTAAGTCGAAAGCTCCCTACTGAATTTTTAAATAAATTACTGAATCATTCCCTTGAGCCCCACAAAGTTTACGTACGCTGTGACAATCTGATTAACGGTGAGGTTAACGATTCAATTTTTGCACCCAGTTGCGGTCTTGAAAATGTTTTGTTTCCAGAAACTTTTTTATTGAAAACTGTTGCTGCTTTACTCCGTTGCAAAGAATGTGCAAATCCGGTTTTCCAAGATCTTTCTACCCAAATTGCACAGCACCTGATCCCTTATGTTCCACGTGGAACATACCTGGATTTAACCTCCGCTCCCTGCTTGAAGTCTTCCTATCTTTCTAAACGCTATCCAGACATTCTTATAATCTCCAATGACTTGAATTTAAAAAAGCTAAGAAGAGCAAAAGAAAATTTTGTTATGCAAAACCACCTTTTCGTCTGTTCTGACGCAGTAAGGACTGCTTTTAAAAAGACTTTTGATGTGGTTATACTTGACCCTCCCTGCTCGGGTCTTGGAACATTGAGAAGAAAACCTGAAATAAAGATAAGAATGAATGTTGAAAAAATAGAAAGTCTAAAAGAACTACAACGTAATATGTTGAATACCGCCTCCCGATTGGTTCGCCAAAATGGTTACCTTTGTTATATGACTTGCACCGTTAATCCTGAAGAGAATGAAGAGCTGATACAAAACTTTTTAAAACATCGAAAAGATTTTATAATTGAGACAACCAAAATGAATGGGATAGAGTTCTTGGAAAATGCTTACGGCATTTACATTGATGGTTCTAAGTATGATTGCGATTTTTTCTTCTTTACAACATTAAGGAGAGTGGGACAATGAGACTTTACATATCCATAGACATGGAGGGTATTTGGGGGCTGACATCCTGGAGAGAGCCAAAGGAAAGGATTTCAGAGTTAATGACTCAGGAATTAAATCTTGTTCTGAGTTTCATTGAGAAATATGCGAAAAACGCAGACATAGTTATAGCCGATTCTCATGGTCAAGGAGACAATTTGCTGGTTTCTAAACTCCCTGAAAACGTTTCTCTGATTAGGGGATTTCCACGTAATTATTATATGATGGAAGGTCTTGATGAATCCTTTGACGGTGTTCTTTTTATTGGATATCATGCCCCTGTTGGTATTTTGCCTGGCCAGATGGACCACTCCTATTCTTCGTCTACCTTTTATGAAGTCTCAATAAACGGTAAAAAGGTTGGAGAAGCTGAGATCAATGGTATGCTTGCAGCATATTACGGAGTACCGGTGATACTTATTTCCGGTGATGACGTCCTTGTGAATTTTTCGAAACTATTCTTTCCCGACACTCAGTTTGTCATCACAAAAAAAGCAATTAGCAGGCACTCTGCCCAGATGGTGCCCTATAAAAGCTTAGTTGAGCAATACAACAGAGCTATCAAAACTGCTCTTGACTCGATAAAAAGGATAAAACCCTTAGAGTTAAGACCCCCATTCACAATAGAGCTTGAAGTTAATGACACTGGTGCAGCCTATCTCATCTCGCAGATACCCGGTGCGGTTTTAGTAAGCGGGAGAAAGGTTTCCTACTCTTCCTCGAGCTTCCTTGAAATTTATAAATTTTTGATGGTTTCTGCATATATCGGATGGGTAAACAAAAACCTGTAGAAATATCTTTGGACACCCCTGTACAATACGTTAAAGGCGTTGGTCCTCAAAGGGCCCAACTACTTAAAAAACTTGATATTTTGACCGTTTACGACCTTCTTTATTTTGCACCAAGAAGATACGAAGACCGAACGCAGATTACCAAAATTAGCCAGCTTACTCCTAATACCAATTGCACAGTGAGGGGTTACGTAGTACTAATTGGCCCGAGAAAAATGATAGGCAAAGAGGGAGCATCAATCATCATTGAAGATGAAAGTGGCTGGGTAGAAGTTTTTTGGACGATCCCGGAAATTGCAAAACGATTTAGTGTAGGTGACGAGGTTATAATAAGTGGAAGAGTCTCTCAGGACAAGTTTTCAGGAAAAATGGTTTTTATACATCCTGAATATGCAATTGTTGGTAAGAAAGGGATTGAAGAATTAATCGGTGGTTCAATAGTACCTATTTACCCCCAAACGGAAAACCTTGATACACGGGTTATCAGGCAAATTATTTACAATGTAATAAATGACGAAAGATTAGTAATAGAAGAAACTTTGCCTACTTTTATAAGGGAAAAATACGGCCTATATTCAAGAAAAGAGGCTATAAAAAAGCTACACTTTCCTGAAAACTTTGAAGAAGCATACCGTGCGAGGGAGACCCTTGTTTTTGAAGAGGCTTTTTACTTCTTTTTGAAAATAAATTGGAAAAAAGAACAGGCTCTAAAAAATGCTGTTCAACTAAACCCAAAAGGTGAACTTACACAGAGGTTTTTGAGTAGCCTTCCATTTCAACTCACTAATGCCCAAAAAAGGGTAATCAAAGACATAGAACGTGATCTTAGCTCAAAGAAGCCAATGCATCGCCTCCTTCAAGGAGATGTCGGCTCTGGGAAAACAATAGTTGCCATTTACGCTATGCTCATCGCGGTACAAAATGGTTATCAAGCTGCCCTTATGGCACCAACGGAACCTCTTGCTGAACAACACTATATCGTGATCAATGACTTTTTAAAAGACCTTAATATAAAAACCGTTTTACTATCCAGGAGTGTTACAAAAAGAACGAGAGAACACCTGCTTAACCTCGTTTTATCGGGTGAAGCTCAAATCGTAATCGGTACCCATGCAGTGATTCAGGAAGATGTAAAGTTCAAAAACCTCGCTGTCGCCATCGTTGATGAGCAACACCGATTTGGAGTACTTCAAAGAGGAAAGCTTTTGGAAAAATCAGAAAATTTTACCCCACATTTTCTCGTCATGACAGCCACTCCAATTCCCAGAACCCTTGCCCTTACCTTCTATGGAGATCTCAATATAAGCGTTCTGGATGAAAAACCCGTCAATCGGGGCAAAATTGTAACTGCTGTAAGAACTGTTGGGAAAAGAAATGACATTTACAATTGGTTGTTCGATAAGATTAAAGAAGGAAACAAGGCTTACATTATTTCCCCAATTATTGAAAAATCTGAATCTCTTGAAATTAAAGCCTGTGAAGAAATTTACAGAAGTCTTTTGTCAGTGGCCCCAGAGCATGTTAAAATTGGGATTCTACATGGGCGACTCCCAACTGATATAAAAAGGGAGACAATGCTTAAATTCAGAAGAGGAGAAATCAATTTACTTGTTGCAACAACCGTTATCGAAGTTGGAATTGATGTTCCTGATGCGACAATTATCATAATTGAAAATGCCGAACGTTTTGGGATTGCTCAATTGCATCAGCTTAGAGGAAGGGTTGGAAGAAGCGAAAAAAAATCCTACTGCATTTTAATAAGAAGCGAAAAAGTGACAGAAGAAGCAGAAAAAAGGCTTAAAGCATTAGAAACATGTAATGACGGCTTTAAACTGGCAGAAATAGACTTAGAACTTCGAGGGCCCGGTGAATTTCTTGGCAAAAAGCAGCACGGATTTGGTGGTTTTCGCATTCTCCACCTTTCCAAAGACAGGGAGTTTATTGAGAAATCTAAAATTGAGGCTTTACAATTATTAAAAAATAAATGGCAAATTATGCAAATACCCGAAATTAGGATCCATTTAGAAAAGATTTTGGAGGGAGATGAACTTTATGTTGCATAAAATTATTTTCTTAATTTTCGCACTGGCATTGATTGCATGTCAAAGGCGATCGTACTACAGGCCAACAGGTGAAGAGAACGAAGTTATTTTTATATGCGATGCAATACCTGACAAAATTGCGCTACTTGATACTCTGATAAATGATACTTTTTATACACCCCATGAATCACCTCTATTCAGAATCAACCCCATCAGCTATCAACAATTCATTACGTACATCAATTATAAAAACATCGTAATATTTTCCTTTAGGGATTCTCCAAACGAAGAGTTCTATAAAAGGGTTTTTCCTTCGCTTCGAACAGGTGTTTTTTACCGTTACAATGTATTTTCTCAGGGTGACATTGTTATTGGAATATACGCCCCTACAAAAGATTCGGCCCTTAAACTTTTGAGGGAGTATGCACCCACAATTAAAGAAAAACTTTTAGAAAACTACTCAAGATTTTTAGAAGAAAAAGAATATTTCCTGGGTGTTGATAAAAAACTTACCAAAAAATTACTTAAATCCCACGGCTTTACCCTTAAACTCTCGCCTGGCTGGGTTTATAGGGTGCACGAACCCAACTTTTTTACCCTTTATAAACACTACCCCGATAGATTTATTTTCTGTTACACTCACGAACATGAAAAGCCATATGATCCAAAGTACCTAATGAAATTGAGGGATTCACTGACCACCCTATTCTACGATGGAGACTCCATTTTAAAATCAACGGTAAAAGTAGACACTATCGGGATAAGAAATATTCCCGCTATAATCCTTGTAGGTGCATGGCAAAACGATAAAAACACCTTAGGTGGTGGATTTATTAATATTTCCTTTAATCGTAATGGAAAGTTTTATATGCTGGACTACGGTATATATTACCCACAGATCCAGGACAAAATAGAATACATTTTAAGGGGTCTTATAATATTCAAATCCATCAGATTTTCCGATGAACATTGAGAAGATATTGGAAGAGAACGGCGTTATCTTGAAGGGTCACTTTCTTTTATCCAGTGGCCTCCACTCAGATACATATTTTGAGAAATTTAGGTTGCTTGAAAAGCCGGCACTGGTATCGGAAATCGTTGAACATAAAATTCGGGAAATAAAAAAACTCGAGCCAACACTTTGCATAGGGCCACTTACCGGAGGTGCCCTCGTAGCCTTTGCTGTAGCGAGAATATTGAAAATTAAAGCTTTTTACATGGAGAAGGAAAATGATTTATTGGTTTTGAAAAGAGATTTTAAAATAAGTAAGAAGGATAAAATTTTACTATGTGATGACGTGCTAACCACCGGTGGCTCCTTTTCTAAAATGCTCAGATTTCTCGAAAACTACAAAGATCAAATAGCGGGTTTCTTTGTTATGATTGATAGATCTTCAAAAACACCCGAAGAGTTAAATCCACTCATTTCTATCTACAAAACTGAGGCGACAACTTATCAACCTTCAGAATGTCCACTCTGCAAAGCGGGTATTCCCTTGGAAAAAAGAGGTTCCAGCATTATTCGCCAACAATAACTCCGTATTTTCTAAACTTTTCACGCCTTTCATTCAAAACTTGATCTCTATCAAAGTTCTCATATCTTTTTAAGTTTTCAATCAAAGATGTTTTCAGATTTTCTGCAGTCTGTTGTGGGTCCCAGTGAGCTCCGCCAATAGGCTCAGGAATAATTTCATCAACTATACCAAATTCGTAAAGGTCCTGTGCTGTGAGTTTTAACGCCTCAGCAGCTTCCTTAGCTTTGGATGCAT
>CAZZKY010000069.1:0-1605 GCA_964654765.1 uncultured bacterium
TGTCTTTGTTTACTCTAAACAAAAAGGGAGCTATGTAGATTCTATAACCTTAGGACTTCCTGAGGTGAGTGAAATCATTGCCTCTCATTGTGAAAGGGATACCATATTTCTTTTAACTCCCAACTCTCTTATCAGCCTGAGCGCTGATTTAAGAGCAAAAGTATACACCCCTTTCAATTTAGAGCCTGATGAAAAATTTGTAGGAATGGACAATACCCATCCCTCGCCTTTGCTTATCACGAGCAAAGGGAGAATTTTCACCCTCTCAAAAGATAGAATGGTCTTTGAAAAAAAGCTTGACATCAATGTGCAGAAGTTTTTTGATTTCAAAGACGAAAAGATTCTATTCCTTGAAGAAAACGCAATAAAACTAATCACAATAGAAAGTGAGACCCTACTTCTATTAAATCTATCGCCGAACTATGAAAATCTGAAAGCTTTAATCACAAAAGATGGAATTGCCCTATGGATTGACGGCAGGCTCTATCTTTACAAAAAGGACTCTTTATTTAACGTTATGGAGAAATGCAAAATTGACGGTAGAATCTTAGATTTTGTTGTAATGGATGACGAGCTATGGATTATTACCTTCAGTAATCTTTGGAAAATAGAGGACAATGATGCAGTGTGTTATGAGCTCCCGTTTCAAAATCCCGATAGGGTTGTACTATCTGAAGATGGGGGATTGTATATAATTAAAGCTCCCCTTTTTGCCAAAATTGAAGGAATGGATTTTTTCCTGGAAAGCATTCCGCTTATGGAGAGAGAAATCCTGGGAGTACACCGTATTTCAGAGAGAAAAATTATTTGTACCCAAAAGTCACTTTATATTTGTCAATAAAACTTTATAGAGTCTTAAAAATAAGTCCCGCCCTTGTAACATATTTAAAGCCTATTAAAATAGACTCAAATAGTCCTTTTAAATATCTGTTTAATCATAAAAAATTGGGGGACCCCTGCGGGGTCCCCCGCGATTTCCGATGTCCTACGAAGTCTTACTTCACCACTATCTTTCTCGATGTGGACTTGCCATCCACAGTGACAGTGACGAAGTAGATGCCTTTGCCAAAGCTGGTGTCAAAGCTCATTCTGTGGTTACCAGCATTCAGGATTCCACTGTAGAGGGTCCTAACCTTCTGACCAGATACGTTGTAAACCGTAACGTCTACGTTAGCAGTCTTTGGTAGGGCGAATTCAACATTCATATTTCCTGTAACAATAGTCGGCCTTACATTAAGAGCAAAGGTAGGTCTTGATTCATTAACCGATGGTATAACAACCTGTGAGGTTGCGTAATATACATTAGCGTAGCTATTTGAACCGCTGGAGCATACGAAATAGAGATTGAGGTAATCACCATCATCGTACACTGTTGGGCAGAAGTCACCTCTACCCTCATCGAAGGTATCCTGAACTGCAAAGACCGGAGCATAGTCGGACCAAGAGTTGCCATCATAAACCATGAAGTAAGGATCGTCGTATGCTGTATCATTAACAACTTCATAATTCATAAACATAACCACCAGTTTAGAGCCATCCTGGGTTACACCCACGCTGGGGGTTCTTGCCTGAGGTATGCCCACACTCCACGTGGTATCGCCTGTT
>CAZZKY010000070.1:0-4380 GCA_964654765.1 uncultured bacterium
TTTACCTCCGAAGCCTACCTATAAGGAATGGTGACCTACTTGTTCTACATTCCACATCATAATTTACCTCCTTTTTACTCCGAAGCCTACCTATAAGGAATGGTGACGAGTAAGGGGGTGAACTCAACGCGCGCCCCTGTGCGTTTTGCTCCCAAGCCTACCTATAAGGAACTATCTATGTTGTAAAATGTCAGATTTTATATCGTCTTTTCGTTTATTATTTTAGCAATGTCTTCGTTGATATTTTGGGGTGGCAATTATGAGGGCACCTTTCTTTATATTCTCGGATGGTGAGATTGTAA
Source organism: uncultured bacterium (assembly GCA_964654765.1). GTDB lineage: Bacteria > Hydrothermota > Hydrothermia > UBA1063 > UBA1063 > UBA1063. The sequence goes on from CAZZKY010000070.1 coordinate 303, forward strand.
GGAACCAGAACACTGTTTTGTTTATTGAAAATTCTGGAAAGAAAAAGAGATTACCCGTAGAGATGATTGGAGAGATTTTTCTTTTCGGAAACGTTGATATAAGTAAGAATTTGATAGTTTATCTTTCTCGAAAAGGTATCCTCCTTCACTTCTTTGATTTTAATGAATTTTACCTCGGCACATATTATCCCGTGGAATTTAACTCTTCTGGCAAGACCTTGATTAAACAGGTTCAGGTTTTCCTTGACGAACAAAAGAGGCTAATGCTTGCGAAAAAGTTCGTCTTAGGAATTTCCCTTAATGTGCTTGCCGTTTTAAAGTATTATAACCGCAGGGGTAAAGATACCCTGCCTTATATTGAGCAGATAGAAAGGTTGACGAGGCAGATAGTATCAATAAAGTCTCATAATGATTTGCTTGCCCTCGAAGGTAAGATTTGGGAATGTTATTACAAATCCTTTGAAACCATTATTGACAATAAGGATTTTGCCTTTGATTACAGGAGTAGAAGACCTCCTCACAATCCATTAAATGCTATGATAAGCTTTGGTAATATGCTACTTTACTCTTACGTTCTTTCGGAAATTTATAAGACACATCTTGACCCCCGCATTGGTTACCTTCATTCCCCCATGGATAAAAAATTGACACTCCACCTCGACATTGCCGAAATATTTAAACCCATAATTCCTCACAGAGTAATATTTACTCTGGTTAATAAGGGAATTATAAAAAGGGAACATTTTAAAAAGGTAGACGGGGGTGTTTACCTTAACAAGCAGGGACTAATCTTGTTCTCCAAGCAATTTGATCATAAAATGAATGAGGTATTGCTGGACAATGGGAAAAATCAATTTTTAACTTACAGGTCAATTATTCGCAAGGAAATTTTGAAGCTTGAAAAGCATATCCTCGGTATAAGCGAATATATCCCGTATATTTCGAGGTGGTAATTGTGTTTGTTATTTTGGTTTATGATGTTGAGGCAAAGAGGGTTGTAAAGGTGTTAAAGGTTGCAAGAAAATACCTGTTCTGGCTGCAGAATTCTGTGCTTGAGGGCCATTTGAGTGCTGGTCAGTTTATTAAACTGAAAAGTGAATTAAGAAGGGTTATAGATGAAGAAAGGGATTCAATAATATTCTACATTTTTGATAGGAGACAGCTTTACAAGGAATTTATTGGAGTAGTAAAAGCTTATGCGGACCGATATTTGTAAGTTTAATTGCACTTTGTCACGAATTGCTTGGGAGTAGTTTCACAAAATTATCCAGGTGTTTGTTAAAAAGACCCAATGTTGATGAGGAAAAACAAAGGCCTTTGTGGATTTTACATTGTAGAAAATAGTCAGCAAATATGTAGTGCAAAATAAAGGCGCTGGTATGTTTTGATTTAGTTGTCGGTTTTTTTCGTTTTTAAGGGGGAAATTTGATATTAAAATTATTGGGTTGATGTCTCAAAGGCCTTTGGGCTTCCCATTGCGGTGCGTTTGTGATTTAGACTCGAAAGCTTTGGTCTAATTGTGTTTTTGTTATTCTCACAAGATAAAAAAGTATTATTGTATTGGCAGATTTATAGGGAAAAACTCCGAAGTCGGTATAATTGATTACGCATTTGGTTGAAGGATAATAAAAAATCTTCGCTTAAGTTTGAGTGGCTCACGTGGAAAAAAGGAAATGAAAACTTGAGGTTTGTGAATGTGCGTCTTAATTATTTAAATTTTGCAAGGGGAACATGATTAGTAATAACTGTTTCTCGCACAATATCAGATTTAATTTTTATGACGATTAATTCTTTTTGAAGCAGTTCGCAATATGTCCGAAAGTCTATATTTGGCAATGGCTGAAAACAAGGGTGGGAATGTTTTACGGTAAAACAAAAGTTGAGCCTTAACTTCGAACCACTCTATTTTATTGAACTTAGGCATTCTTTAAATTTGTATATCAAGTTTTGCTTAATTCTTGCTGCAAAAGTGTGTTAAAAGCTTCAAAAAACCCTTAAAAAAGTTGAAAATTGCTGAAACAAGCCCCAGAGCAAAAGAGTAATCTAAAATTTGACAATTCGCAATTTTTATGTTATAATTTAATCAAGGACGGAAAGGAGCGACGGCGGAAAGGCAGTCTGAATAAGGCTAAAATCCTTTGACTTTTCCCTCCAGGCTACGTTGATTATGAGATGTATGGGCTTTTTTGAAAATTTGAGGTAATTTAAGGGAGGGAAGATGATAGGTTCCTTGTTCCGTAGCCCTGTGAATGTGGTTACGACTCATTTTTGTGTCTTTTCCTTACTTTTACTACTCCCCCGGTTTCGACCAAAGGTTCCCAGCCATATTTTTTAGCTTGTTGAGCGTAAGAGTATTTTTGCTTAATTTTTGAGTTAAAACTCTAAATAACAAGGAGGGGGTCATGAAAGAAAAGATAATATACGGAAAAAATGGCCCTGAATATATGATCCTCTATGGCCCTACTGGGGCAACGGTCTTCCACCTGCGAGATGGTGTCATCGGAACAGTGACTTCCAGTGGTGTTGCACTTGACAAACACGGCAGATTTCTCGGCTGGAATGACGATGTTGACGAAGGAGTAGGCCTGGTTATTGCAAATTATGCGGCAAAGAAGGCTGGAAAATACTATGACGATTGATTGTTGGATTAAGTTATGGAAACCGATAAGATATCTTTTAATAGTTTTTCGGATTAAAAGGCGGTAGGTTAAGGAAAGGAACCTCTTTGGGTTTTACAAGTTGCTTTCCGTCAAATGTGCAAACGTCAGAAAGTTCAAGTACTCAATTAAGAGAGAGGAAATGGAACTCATACCCTCTAACAATTTGACCTTTGAGTGGTTGGATGAACTCCTTTTGTCTCCAGAAATCAAGGGAGTTATCTTTAATTTCTTTATTAAAACTGGTGAAAGACCACGCTTATCAGTAGCATTGTCAAGGAGAAATGACATAAATTTAGCCTTTGTGGCAATTGCAGGATATTACAAACGCAGTAAAAAGGGTGACAGATTTATAAAGAGGTTGATTTTCAATGCTGAACCTTTTCATATCCTTGCCCCTTCCCTATCACCTGATTATGCCTATGGGCCATACTCGGGAAGAGTATTACTCATAAAGATGGCTCAAGAGAAAATGAGAAGTATATATATGCCGGATGATGACGAGGATGTAGAAATTTATGATTTCGACAACGGTTTTAGAATAATTATTAATAATAGCGATATTTTTAATCTTGGCAACGATTTTGTTTTGTCAAGCATTTACAATCTATACGTCTACTACCTTTCCATAGGAGCTTATCCGTTTATTGAAATGATGCTCAAAATCGTGCACTACCTTATGGAAAAAGGATTCAACCTACCTTCTAATTCTCCTGATGAGTACTTTGATGCCTTGTTTTCTTATGTGAGACTCTATTCCATTGAGGTTAAAGACGAAAAAGAACTCGAAAGATGCCTTATTAGGACTAAGTATTTGCAAGAGAAAGTTTGGTTTGAAGAAAAATCCGAAGAAAAACTCAACCAAATTAAACGTGCTTCAAGGATGAGAGGAAAATGGCAGGGGAAAAGAGCTATATGTTTGGACTATAATAGGGCGAGAGAGTTTGAGAGAAGGATTGTGTCCCTTTATTTTAACGGTTTATTTAAAAAGCGGAGTAGCTGATTGGTTAGTAATTAAAGAAAAGTGTTACATAATGGATTTGTTGCCCAGCAAGTATTTGACAAAGGAGTTTATGGAGGAGTTGCTCAGGGAACCCGAGGTTTTAGGGGTTATTTTTAACTTTTTTACACGGACGGATAAGATTCCACCTTTACCCAAATCAATGGCCGGGAGGAAGGACGCAAATCTTGTCTTTCTATCCCTCATCGGTGCATATGGATTAAGAGAAGATGGAGAAAAATTTGCGAACAATATACCCCCTGGCGTCGGTTTTTACCACATTCTAAGGCCTTCGTTGACTCCTGATTTCACTTGTTGGACTTATCATAGAGGTAGAAGAGCTTTAGTTAAAATGTCTCAGGAGATGATGAAAAAATATTATCTTGAAAGTTCAGGGAACGTAGCCGTTGATTTTGCACTG
>CAZZKY010000071.1:0-11467 GCA_964654765.1 uncultured bacterium
CTACATAACAACTCCTATACTCCATTACTTTTACGAAAAATACTTAGCAGAAACTATTCAGAAAATACTTCAAACCTCCAAAGTTGATATGATTTACAATATCGCAGGCTATGGACACCCAGCCCTCCTCAAATTGTCAAGAAAATACAAAGTCCCCTATGCGGTTAAAACGATGGGGACCATTCAATATGAAAAATACATTAAAACCCCTTGGGGCAAACTTCTCTACTTTAGAGAACATCTGGTCTTTAAACACTTAGCTGATCACTACTTTCTCGTAGACGACGGAACCAGAAGTTTAAAAATCGCAAAAATTTACAATATTCCTGATGACAGATTAACTGTCCTTTCTAATGCTAAGCCAGATAACGCCTTTACTAAACCAGCCTCCTTTAAAAACACAATTGGCTATTTCTCAAGATTTGACAGGCTGAAGGGAACGGACCTTTTTATATTGGTTGCCAGCCAAGTGATTAAATTAAATCCGAACATAAAATTTCTCATTGCGGGTGACGGACCAATGAGGCCTCAAATTCTTGAGTTTTCTAATAAATTCAGTGGAAATGTGGAATATCTGGGTTTTCTTACCTATCTTGAAACACAGAAGACTTTTCAGGAAATAGATCTACTGATTTCAACCAATCGTTACTCAAACATGACCCTTAATGTCATTGAAGCTCTGACTTACGGAATCCCCGTCGTTACCTTTAATACTCAGGATACTTCGAAGTTAGTTAAAGATGGTTTTAATGGGTTCCTTATAAAACCTTTTGATACAAAGGAAATGGTAAAAAAAGTATTGTCCATTTTTGAAAAGCCCGACCTTTTTTCATTGCTTCAAAGAGGGGCATTGGAAACAGTTAAAACTATCCCCACTTGGGAAGAAAGGAGCAAACTGGAAACTAACAAATTAGAGGAGTTAGCTAATGAAATATATTAAAAACCTAGTACTCTTTTACATGGCCTTTGCTCTCAACTTTTTAATGGGGTTCATTCTGCTAAAAATTTTAGCTATATACGTCCCTCAGCATGTCCTCGGTAAATATTTTTTCCTAAGTAATTCTGGTTTATTCGTAGGGGGCCTTTTGCTTCTTGGCTTTCCGTTAACCTTTCAAAGATATATTCCGATATACTTCAGAGAAGGGAAAGACGAAAATGCTTACGCCCTCACCCACTTCCCCTCCATTATCCACTTCTTACTGGGGCTTTTAGTCTCCATGCCTATCCTCATTCTAAAAGGTCTGGATGCTTTTCTAATTTTTCTCGCCTTCTATATCGTTAACACAATGACTCTTTATCAGACCGCTCTCATTTCCCGCGTAAAGATCCTTGAATACTCTCTCACTTCCTTCGCAAGGCTTGTAACCATTATCTGTCTTCTCCTTTTTTCCGCCCCTCTTCTAACCCTCAGAACCATAGGTATCATTAATTTAGCAGTTAATTTTGTCTTTCTACTCATTCTCTTTTCCTTGTTTCCATTCAGGATAAACCCATGGAAAGAGGTACTCAGAGAGATCAGGGAATACTGGATCTACTCCCTCTTTACCCAGATTCTCTCCCCCTTTTTCCACTTCCTTGACTCCCTTTTAATACCGATCCATTTGCCCTACTCAGAGCTTTCCCTCTTCCAGATTGCGAGAAAACTGGACATGGGTGCAAAACAAACCCTTGAAGTGCCGCTTCAATTGACCGCTCCCATTATAAGCTTTAAAAAGACCGATGAACTGCTGTCCAAAGAATTTGCCGAAAAATACCGCGCTTTTAGGTTGTTCTACTTTTACCTGGCCCTTTTCTGGTTCTTGATATTTGAGTTTTTTGGTAAAAAAATTGTTCTTTTAGTCTCAACACCTCAATATTTAAGGGCTTACCCCCACCTTGTTTTGCTTTCCTTCACCCTTCTCATCTCTACCCTTTACGCTACCGATGCAACCCTCGCGAGGTCTACGGGAAATATAAAGCTGTTCTTCTACAAAGACGTAGTCTGGGTCGCGAGCTTCATTTTGACCTTTCTCATACTAACGCCAAAATTGAGGCTTCTCGGAGTAACTCTTTCTTTCACAATAGCTACCTTAGTGACCACTACTTTTCACCTATATAACTTCCCTGTGCTTCACCCCTTTGAGTATTTACTGGAGGCACTAAAAGTTGCCATAATTGGAATGCAGGCAATTATCTACATTTCAACGGGGAAAATTTTGCCCCCCCTCCTACTTACCCTATCGATAATAGCAATTGATTTTAAGGGGTTGCAGAAAACTTATAAAATTTTAAAAGCCTATATTGACGCTTCCAGAAATCCGTAAATGAGACAAAGGAAGGTGATAATTTGACAGCACACGCTTAAGTATCTATAATTTTACAACTTCAAAACAAAAGGAGGACATTTAAAATGAAGAAGTTTGTACTTGCACTAACACTTGTAGCGATGCTGACCGTTGCTTGCAAGAAGGCTCAAAAGCCTGTAGAAACAACTGAACCTGCACCTGCTCCTGATACAACGCAGGTTGAGGATACCACTCAGGTACAGGACACCACAGTAACACAATAGTAGAAAGAAGCTTATCTGGGGCCGTAGCTCAGCTGGGAGAGCGTCAGGCTGGCAGTCTGAAGGTCGTGGGTTCAAATCCCACCGGCTCCAGTTTTAAGCAGTCTTACTACGTTTTCAGTAATAATTTCCTCGCGGGGGTGGCGGAACGGCAGACGCGCCAGATTTAGGATCTGGTGGGGATAGCCCGTGCGGGTTCAAGTCCCGCCTCCCGCAGAGAGAGTAAAATGATCTTTTCATTGCTTTTAAACCTACTCTTTTCTTTCAAGTTCATTTCACTTGTTCCCAGTGTTACAGAAATATTTTATCTTCTGTCGGCCGAGGACAGCCTGCTTGCTATCTCTTATTACTGTAACTACCCAGAGGCCACAAAGGAAAAAAACAAAGTTGGTGATCTTTTAAATCCTGATTATGAAAAAATATTGAGTTTAAAGCCAGATTTTGTTATAATTTCTTTACCCATGCAAAGAAGGGTAGAGCAGAATTTGAAGAAGTTGAACATCAAATACATCGTCTTTAATCCGGAATCGGTTAATGAAATACTATCCGTTATAGATTCCATAGGTAAACTGACAGGTAAGGTTGAAAGGGCAAATTTTGCTGTTGATTCACTAAAAAATGTCCTAAAAGAGCTAAAGCCTCTCCAATCCAAACCGAAAATCTATGTTGAGCTCTCGGAAAACCCCATTTATACCGTTGGAAAAAATAGCTTTATAAATGAAATATTAGAACTTGCAGGTGGGCAGAACATCTTTTGCGATAAGGAGATCCCCTATTTCTCTCCAACTCAGGAGGAAATTGTCAAAAGGAATCCGGAGGTAATTTTACTCTTATATCCCGAAGCAAATCCCATAAGAGTTTCAAAACGCTATGGGTGGAAAAAAATCAAGGCTGTTAAAACACACAATATTTTCACCCTCGACCCAGATCAATTTACCCGTCCGGGTCCCAGAATTTTCGGCGCTACACTTAAACTCAATAGATTACTTCAATCTTGCTTTTAAAACTCCAATAGATGTCTTAAACTGTAATTCTAAAGGCCTTCTTTCGCCATCCGCCTCAAAGAGGTAAATGAGTTCCCCCGGTGTTTTTGAAAGCTTAGGATCCCTTAGATCTAAGTAGATTTTAACCAGTTTCTTCCCTTTAACGATAATCCTTTCAGGCCTTATGTTGATCTTAAAACTCCTCTTATCTACGTGATAATTCAACACAAGATCAGAATCCAGGTCCGCCTTTTCTCTTAAAAAGAAAATCAGAGAAAGAGGGTCAAAGCTACGGCCTGAAATTGCAAACTTTGAACCATCATCGTAATAAACGGTATCACCTGTATATATGGCCCTCGATCGGTCTTTGTACTTCCCTTCGCTTATCTTTCTTTCATAAGAATAGGTAAAAAAGCTATCAGAGTGAAAAACCGAAACAATGGAATCGTAAACCGGAAACAAAGAATTTATAAACCCTTCACTCTGTACCACGAGAGTAGCCCGTGAGAGGTTTTCGCCATCAATACTCGTAAAGTACTTTTCGTATCTTAACGTGCCACTTCCTGCCCGAAAAGTCCCAAAATAGATATTGTAATTCAGTAACTCACAGAATACAAGAATTGGTAAAAATTTCAACCTTTCTTCCTTTTCTCCAGCTCTTTCCTGTACTGTTCTTCCCTGAATTCATTGACATAGTCAGGGGATTCAAAAGAGTATTTGAATCTTTCAGGAATATCGTAGCGTCCTTCAAGGATTGCCACCGCATCCTCAACAAGCACCAGCTCTTCATCAGTAGGAATAACAAAAACCTTTACAGGAGAGTCGTCAGTGGAGATTATAAATTCATGATTTCTCGACATAGCTTCCCTATTGCGTTCCTTATCCAGTATTATTCCAAGATTCTCCAGCCCCTCAAGGGATTTTTCTCTAATTATCCAGCCTTTTTCACCTACACCAGCAGTGAATACAATGGCATCAACACGTCCGAGGGCAGCCATATAGGCACCAATGTAAAATCTAACTCTGTAAGCTTCCATTTCAATAGCAAGAATTGCTCTTTCATCGCCCTGAGCAGCAGCAATCTCCACATCTCTTCTATCAGTATACTTTCCGGTTATTCCAAGTATCCCACTCTTTTTATTGAGGATATCCATTACTTCTTTCAGACTCAAACCAGTTTTTTCCATGATGTAAGGGATAATGGCTGGATCAATGTCTCCCGACCTTGTTCCCATTATAAGACCTTGAAGCGGTGTAAACCCCATGGAATGATCATAGGCTTTCCCTTCTTTTATAGCCGTTGCCGATGCACCATTCCCGATGTGAAGTGTGATAAGATTTACCTCGTGGGGATCTTTTTTGAGAAGGGCCGCTGCCCTTCTTGAAACGTAGAGATGGGAAGTGCCATGGAATCCATATTTTCTTACGCCATACTTTTCGTACCACTCATATGGCACGGCGTAAAGATAGGTGTGTTTGGGCATAGTTTGAAGAAAAGCGGTGTCCATAACAGCGATATGAGGAATATCTGGCATTAAACTCATCGCAGCCTCTATACCCATAACATTTGCAGGATTATGAAGGGGTGCAAGAGGGTAAAGTTCCTTGAACGTGTTTATAACTTCTTCGTTAATTATGACTGATTTTGTGAACTTTTCTCCACCATGAACCACTCTGTGAGAAACAGCATTAATTTCCTTAACATCCTTTATCACACCATACTCTGGATCAGTTATGGTTTTGATCACGAGCTCAATTGCTACCTTGTGGTCCGGACATTCATGGTCTATTTTTACCGGATCTCTGCCAGGAACTTCGTGTAAAATAAAGGAATTTCCTATGGTAACCCGCTCAACGATTCCTTTACATAGAGGTCTCCTTTTGTCCCAATCATAAACCTGATATTTTACCGATGAACTTCCACAATTAAGAGTCAAAATTCTCATTTTCTCACTCCCTTTTTAACTGCCAAAAGGGCTGCAAGGGCAATGGACAGAAACTTGGAATCTTCACTGTCCGCTCTGGATGTTAATACACAAGGGGCAGTGGCACCTGCCACAACAGCAGCTATTCTACCATTACAAAGCTGAGTACAGGTTTTAAAGAAAACGTTACCCGTTTCTATATTCGGGAAGATCAAAATATCCGCCTCTCCTGCACCTTCACCCTTAAATCCCTTAATTTCCGCACACTCCTTAGAAACAGCAATATCCAGGGCAACCGGTCCTTCAACCTTCGCCCCTTTAATCTGCCCTCTTTCTGCCATTACCTTTATAAGAGCTGCATCAACGGTAGATGGCATCTTAGGGTTGACAGTCTCAACAGCACTTATGAGAAAGGCATAAGGATTCTCAATACCAAGGGCATGGGCTACTTCAATGGTGTACTGCAGAATTTTTACCTTTTGCTCAAGATCCGGCAAAATTATCACGGCAACATCAGCAACAACGAGCAACTTGGGGTAGGTTGGGATTTCTAATACAGTTACGTGGGATAATACCCCTCCCGGGGGTACAAGGCCATTTTCTTTATCGAGTATTGCCCTCATATAATCAGCAGTATTTACGAGTCCTTTCATCAAAATGTCACCTTCGCCGTCCTTCACCATTTTAACCGCCATTTTGAGAGCCTTTTTCTGGTCCTTTTCATCTATAATCTGGAAAATAGACGGATCTATTCCATGCTCTTGGGCTACACTCTTTATTTTATCTTCATTTCCAACCATTATAACATCTACGAGGCCTTCATTTTTTGCCTTTGAAACTGCCTCTATGGTGTGGGGATCCTCCCCACAAGCAACAACAAGCCTCATTGAAGGCATTCCCTTAACTGCTTCAACAACTTGATCAAGTTTTGTTATCATCTGCCTACCTCCTTAAAAGATCTCTTTATCCTCTATGATTTCGTTTTCGTAAATTTTGGCCACCTCTTCTCCTCTCAAAACTCTGAGAGCACCTTCAGCGAGGGCTCTCATCTCATCGCCGCCGGGATATACTACAACGGGGGCAATGAACTTCACCCTTCTTTCCACCCACGACACAAAGTCTTTATAATAAGCAAGGCCACCGGTCAAAACGATGGCATCAACATTTCCTTCCAAAACTGCTGCCATCATTCCAATCCACTTAGCGACGGTATAAGCCATTGCTTCCATTATAAAGCGTGCTTTCTTATCCCCCTTATTCACCATCTCTTCAGCAACACGCATGTCGTTGGTTCCAAGGTAAGCAATTACTCCTCCCTTACCAGCAAGAAGTTTCTTGATTTCGTCCTTTGTATATTGTCCTGAGAAGCAGAGCTCCACAAGTTGCCACGCGGGCAAACTGCCGGCCCTCTCCGGTGCAATTGGTCCATCTCCATTTAAAGCGTTATTAACATCTACAATCTTTCCCTTCTTGTGGGCTCCTACGCTTATTCCGCCACCGAGATGAACCACTATGAGATTTGCTTCTTCGTACCTTTTTCCAAGGTCTTTCGCCGCTATTCTTGCAATTCTTTTCTGGTTCAAAGCATGGAGAATACTTTTCCTTTTAATAAAAGGTAACCCTGTCACTTTTGCAATTGGTTCCATTTCATCAACAACAACGGGGTCAACGATATAGGCAGGAATACCAAGGGGTCTTGCAATAGCATCGGCAATAAGCGCACCGAGATTAGAGGCATGCTCACCGTTTATTCCCGCTCTTAAATCTTCGAGCATCTTTTCGGTAACAACATAAGTACCACTGGGAATTGGTCTTAACAGTCCTCCGCGGGCTACAACTGCCGAGAGCAACTCCACCTTTTCACCCCGTTTTTCAAGTTCCTTCAAAATAATTTCCTTTCTAAAATCGTATTGCTCAATAATTTTTGAAAATTTTGCCAATTCTTCGGCTGGATGACTAATATTTACAGAGAAAATGGGTTCCTCGTTGTTAAACAAAGCAATCTTTGTTGAAGTTGAACCAGGATTGATAACAAGAATCCTATAATTCATACTTACCCCCTATTTTTCAAGCCTTTCCTCAAAATAATTTTTCCAGTAGTTTTCCAAATAGTGCAAAATTTTATCCCTTACAAAACGATAGGTGCTAACTGGAGACCCTATCGGGTCTTCCAAATCTCCACCCTCAGGGTCTATTAGTCTTGCTTTAAAACGGTATTTCTCCGGAAGCCAACTTATATGGTCTCTTGCCATTGCAATAATTAGGTCCGCGATTTCCATTTCGAATTCAGTAATTGCCTTAGGAATGTGCGAATAATTTTCGATCCCCATTTCTTTTAGTACCAACTGCGCATTTGGATTAATTTTCCTTTCATTAACCTGTAATGTTCCCCTTGATATAATTTGAAGATTCTCATATCCTTTCATCATTTCAGAAAATAAAGCTTCTGCTATGGGACTTCTACAAGTATTGCCGGTACAGAGAAATATGAGGGTAAATTTCTCTCTCTTACTGAATTTCACCTTTCTGCCTGCCACCTCTTCAATTTCAAGGTAATTCAAGAGCCCTTTTCTTAAAATAAAGGGCCTCTCTGTTGAGACGTCTACAACCGTTGAAGGGATGTTCCCTGCCTCTCCGTCTACAATAAAATCCAGTTCTTTACCGAGAATTTCAGAAACATCTTTTCCCGTCTTAAGGGGAGGCTCTCCAGAAATATTCGCACTGGTTGAAGCCAGAGGTTCATCAATGGTTTTCAAAAGTTCAAGAAGAAACTCAGTTTTGGGAATTCGTATACCGATCTTTCCCTCCTCCGAGACGCAGGTTCGGGGAGCATGTTCAGAGGCAAAGGCAACGAGGGTTAACGGGCCAGGCCAGTACTTTTTCATCAAATTCTCCGCATATTCAGGTAAATCCCTGAACAATTTCTTCGCAGTTTCAATATCCTTTACAAAACAGGGCAAAACCCTAACTTTCTCCCTCTTTTTAATAGCGAAAATCTTATCAACCGCCTCTTCAGAAGATGCCCTTGCAATAAGTCCATAAACTGTCTCCGTCGGGACAGCAACAACTCCATTCTTTTTCAAAACTTCTACTACTTTCTTCAAAAGGTCTTCCATACCATTTAAAAGGCGAAATTAAAACCCCATATGATGGGAGGATATTTGTCTATGGGAACCACTATCTCCATATTCATTCCTGAAGGAAACTTTATGGCTTCAAAATTCCTGAAGGAAATGCCCATTGCAACACCAAAAAAGTTGTTAAAACGTTTTACGTCAAAATAATCTGAAATCTTTGCTAAATTCCTGTAATCTGGCGCGTGATGGGCAAGAAAGCCGAGGTAAAGTGATGAGTAGTGTGAAATCATTGCAGACCCAAGAAGTTCAACATCCCAGGAAAAGCCTTGAGCAAAAAAGTTATACCCAAAGCCACTTGCAAAGGCAAGGCTGAAAGGGGGAACATGCAAAAATCTAAACTTCATTTGAGGACCAAGGCCTTCAGCAAAATCATACCTTAGTCCAAAATCCAAATATTCAGAAGCTCCAAAAATAACCATAGCGCCCAGATTTGCCCTTGAATAATAACTTCCAGATGTCTTTGCATTATCTCGGTAATCTGTTGAATAGTAAAGGGGCAAATTGAAGTATACACTTTTTTCCACATTCCCTGCACCAATGGGCTCCGCGCTCCTGAAAGTCCCCAGAAAACAGCCATTCAAAAACAAAAGCGGGAGTAAAAATAGTATCCTTTTCATTTATACCTCCCCTATATTTTGAAAAATTATCTCTTTCCCGAACAAATTAAAAATTTTGCTTGTAAGCTCCTTGAATGCCCGTATCAAAAACTTAGAAATAATAACGTTGTTTTTATCGTCAAGTTCCATAAAACCCTTACCCTCGTGGAATTGCAGTACAAAGTAATACTTCTGATTTAAGAAAGGCTCAGAATGTATTACCCTGAAAAGAAATTCCCTTTGCTGGTATTCATATACTTTGTCAATTTTATAAAAAAATTCACCGTCCTTAAATTCAATTGGAAGTATACCTTCAAGCTTCTCCAACGTATCGACGGGTTTTTCCCTTATACTGAAAATAAAATTTGGCATTTCCTCAACACCTATATAGGGTACAAAAACCCTGTTGTCCTGCTTTTCAATTATAAAGTAACTTATTGGTTTATTTAAACTTATCCACTTTCTTGCATATTTTGTTAAAAAGTCCTCATAGGGGGATTCGGAAGTCTCAACGTAACTAACATCAATTTCCCGGAGTGAATTTCTCAAATAATCTTTGAGGATATCAGAGTCCGTGGAAATAAAAAGCTTTCCACCCTTTTTCAACCTAGAATAGTAGACCATTAGAGACATTTTGGAAGTAAGTCTTTTATTTTCCTTTGAAGGTTTTTCCCATGGATCTGGGAAGTTTATGTAAATTGCTTGAACTTTGTTGTCTGGAACGAAAAAGTACAAAAGGGACCTCCCGTCCCCTCTGTATAGAAAGACTTTTTGAATATTCTCACGCTTCAGTTTTCTATGGGTAAGGAGTACAAAACGGTTGGCAACTTCTGCACCAACGATCAGTGCGTTAGGATACTTAATTCGTAAGTATTTCAGGAAATCTCCGTTGCCGAATCCAAGTTCAAAGACCAGTTCCTCCCTTCCAATAAATTTTGATAAGGAAGAGGGTTCAGTCAAAAAAATCATAAGAGCGGAATGATCCTGAAGAATCTGTTGAACCTGATTTTTCTCCACAGAGGAGCTTGAAGGTCTATAGAAAAATAAATGATTAGGGGAGTGCCCTTAAGGTACCTTAAAGGAACAGGCCCGAAAAATCTCGAGTCAAAGGAGTAGTCTCTATTATCACCCATAGCGAAGAAATAACCATCAGGGACAACCACAGGACCAAAATTGTCCCTTACCCTTGGCTCCCGCATAAACTTACCCGATTCCCAGGCTTTCTGATAGTCTCTTTTTAAGATTTCATTAGTCAATTCCACTAAGGGAGGAATAACTGATGGATCTTTGTGGACAACATATTTCTCTTCCTGCCTCACACCATTAATGTACAGCACCTTATTTATTATTTGAATGGTATCACCCGGAAGTCCAATGCACCTTTTCACATAATCCTGCCTTTTGTTAACAGGATAAAGGAAAATTACAATTTCACCGCGCCGAGGTTTTTTAAACTGAAAAAATTTAATTCCGGTGTAAGGAATCTCGAGTCCATAAGTAAATTTTAGAGCAAGCAGGAAATCACCTGGAAGGAGTGTATTCTCCATCGAACCGGAGGGTACAACATACCCCTGAATTACAAAGGCTCTGAGGAGGAACACAATGAAAATTGTCCATATAAACGATTCTACTGTTTTTCGAAATTTTTGATCTTTCACAACTTAATTATAAATCAACGAATTCGGCATTACAAAGGTACTTTTAAATCCACTTTTTTACCATTAAAATAACCAAGTGTTCAGAGTTAATATTCTGATCCTTTACTATACTGGCGCTGGAAATTCCCTCGTTGTAGCCTCTGTTTTAAAGGATAGATTTTTAAAAGATGGTTACGAGGTTGAATTAAAAAGGATAACTAAAAATATCGGCGATGTGGATTTGTCGCCCTACCACCTTGTCATCCTTATTACACCGGTCTACGCGTACCATGCACCGGGAACGGTTTTAGAATTTGTAAGGTCATTAAAAGAGGGTGATAAACCATTCTACCTTATTTTAACCAAAGGTCTTATTCTCGGAAACTCAGCGTACGAGTTACAACAAATCCTGAGAAGTAAGGGGTATAAAGTCAAAGGATTTCACGACATCATAATGGCTGACACCCTCTTCCTGCTTACAGCCAAAAAAAACAGCTTATTAGAGCGATTCTACCTTTTACCGAACCGCATTTTCAATCACCACCTAAAATCCATTTATCGCATGATCGTTAAAACATTACACTCTGATAAGGAAATAAAACTGCGTAAAAAGCTTTATGGTTTTGTTACAGAGCTTATCGCAA
>CAZZKY010000072.1:0-23894 GCA_964654765.1 uncultured bacterium
ATCTCTCTTTGCTTCTTCTTTTTTCCCAGCTTGAGCGTAAAACTTTGCTCTGTAGTAAAGGGCCTGCAAATCCTTTGGATTGAGTTCGATGGCTTTATTCGCAAAATTGATGGCTTCTTCTAAATTACCTTGTTTATTGTAAACAACAGCGATTGCCAGATAAGCTCTCTCGTCTTTCGGATTGATTTTCGTAACATAAGTGAAGTATTTTAGGGCTTTAGAATCATCACCCTGCTGGAATAAGGTTTTCCCTGCTGTCAAAATTGTATTTATCTCGTTTTCTCCAAATTCTTTGAGATATTTGCCAGAGTCTGCATCAAGCTCGTACGCTTTGATGAATTCTTCAGCGGCCTTGATATAATCGCGTGTTCCTATGTAGGCTCTGCCAAGCCATATGTGGGCCTCGGGATTATTAGGATTTTCGGCAACCCACGCCTGGAATTCTGTAACCGCTTTGTTATATAGGCCCTGTTGCATATATATGATCCCGGACGATTTGTGAGGGGTTGTTGCGCAGGCTGTAAAAAAGAAAAACAACCCCAGTAGAAATACTTTTCTCATAAGTACCTCCTTCGTTTTTGCTAAATTATAAATCAAAGCTTGCTTTCATTCAAAAACCTCGTTAATCGCGTCGATTCAATGTAAAAGATTGTGTTTTATATATAAATTTACTTTGGAGTTTGAGATTTTTGATTTTTCTTAGCGAATAAAGTATTATTAATAAAGTGACTCGGTTTTATTTTGCAAGGTTTCAAATATTCACTCTTCCAAATATTCTCAGTATTACCAGGCTTTTGCTGATTTTGCCACTCTTTGCTTTAATGAAGGAGTCCAGAATTTTTTTGACAACCCTTTCTCTTATTTTGATTGTTTTAACTGATGTGTTGGATGGCTATTATGCAAGAAAATACCACCTTGAAAATCCCATAGGGAAAATACTTGATCACGGTGTTGATAAGGTGGTTACATTATTTATTTCATATATATTTTACAAATTTTCTTTCTTGCCAACGTGGGCTTTTTTATTTTTCTTTTTGAGGGATTTCCTAATACTTTTAGCAGGAAGCATCTTGTTCTTTCGTTTTAAACTTGCCTTTGGTTCGCTCTGGCTTGGTAAAATCGCCGGCGTTTGTTACTTTAGTATGATTTTTGCTTTCTTGCTCAAATTCGAAACCCTGGGTAGGTTTTTCATGCTTATAAGCGTTGTTTTGTTTTCTATCGTGATAATAGTTTACCCTTTGAAATTTTACCCAATTTTAAAGGAAAGAATATTTTGCAACAAAGGAGGAGAAGCGTGAAAAGAAATTACATTTTGTTTGAAGACGAACATATAAACAGCTTTCTTCCTCTTGTTTGGTTAAACCCTTTTTTAAACTTGCGCCTTGGGATTTCAACTATATATGAGAAGTGGGCAAAAGTCTTGCCCCAAGTTGATGCTCTTGTAGTCAGAGATTTTTTAAAGGATTATACACATTTCCTGTTTCCACACCTTAATGTAAATAATTCTCCTTCTGGAATTTGTGTCTTTGTTAATTCCAGACTAAATCCTTATCAAAAGTTGATTTCTACCCTCGTCGACGTTAAGCCGGGTGAAGGTTGTATTAATGAAGAAGGGGTGGTTTTGTCCTTTGCTTTAGAGTTTTCATCAAACACAGAGATATCAAATATCAAGGAGCTTGTTGATCGAGTAAACGTCTGGAAGAAGATTCAAGGAGTTGAACTTTTTAGGAGACTTGAGGATTTAATAAATCTGAATGGGATTTTTATAGCTCAAGATTTTTCAAGATTTTACGACCGTTTTTCCTTCAGAATACCAGTGGATGTAAGAATTTTGGGAGATGAGGTTTTTATATCAGATGAAGCGCAAGTATTTCCTTTTGTATTTATTGATGCTACGGAAGGCCCCGTGATAATTGAAAAAAAGGCTGTGGTTTCTCCTTTTGTTTATATTGAAGGTCCTGTTTACTTAGGAGAGGGTGTGCTGATTAAACCCTCCACAAAGATTTTTAAGAACACAACTATCGGCCCTGTGTGCAAGGTTGGAGGAGAGATCGAATCCTCCATCTTTCATTCCTATTCTAATAAACAACATGATGGTTTCTTAGGTCACTCTTATGTTGCTCCTTGGGTAAACATTGGAGCTGATACTGTAACCAGTGACCTGAAAAATAATTATTCTACTATTAGGCTAAGATATAGGGAGCATGAATGGGATACTGGTTCCCAGTTCATAGGCACTTTTTTCGGGGATCACGTAAAAACTGGAATTAACACCATGCTTAATTCAGGTACTATTGTAGGAGTTTTTACTAACATTTTCGGTAGCGGCTTTCATCCAAAGTTTATACCATCTTTTTTCTGGGGCGGTGGTAAAGAATGGCAAATCCATGAATTAGGAAAGGCTATCGAAACTGCGAAGAAAATGATGCGGAGAAGGAATGTGATTCCCGATGAGACCTATTTAAGGCTTATCGAAAAAGTATTTTGGTTGTCCGAAGTTGAAAGGAAGGATTTTAATTTGTAAATGCAAATCGCTACTTTTCCCCTCTTCTAACCCCAATGTGAAGTCTATTAAAGCATGCAATTTTAACCTCGAAGGACCGGTAAAAAAGTTAAGCTTCCCCATTACTTATTGGGAAGACACCGGCTGGATATGAGTTTGGATGAAAAAAGATTTAACGACTCCAAACAGGCGTTCTTTAAAATTCGTTTTACTCTTCCTACTCCTCCCGGGGGTGGATAGTCAAGGATTTTGGGCAAGATAATGAAGATTGACTTTACAAGGGTGAAAAAACTGATAGGTTTTAGTGATTTAACTTTCGTTTTAAATTTTCTTTTTTGGAGACCTTAATGTATTTCATGGCCCAATGCTTGCGGCGAGCTCCTTTGCCGATAGTGATGAACTCTTTTAGTGTTTGAGAAAGTGGTAAAGAAGGTATCTTATGAAATTTGGAAGGAGATACTCTGGTGGAGGCAGATTTTCATGAAAAATTTATCAATGGAATTCGAACCGCTTTTCTTCTCTTGTTAACATGATTTTCTACCCTCACTACAGAATCTTCTCCTCTTTCTTTAAGAGTTTAATTAAGAGAAATATTGCGTCGAAAAATGCTTCATTTTTAAAATACGCCGGGATTTTTCAGGAAGTAAAGGGTGCTTGTAAATTTCTGTGATGTAGGGAATTATGTTTGTATAAATTTCTGGAAAAATAAAATTCTCTTTAGCACAAATTCTCCAAGAGGGCATGGTAAAAGGAATCGACCTGTCCTATTGGGAGAATATGTGAATTCGATGGAAACATAAATGTTTTAAGAGTTCATTTTGAAAAATAGAGGTCACAAATGTTTATAGGTTCATTTGGAATTGTTTTCAATTTCAAATCTTTTAAAATTATGAGTTCATTGACCTTGTTGATTGATGCCTCTTTTAACATCGCAAATGCCAATAGTTCTTCGATATCGTATTTCGGGTTTTCGTAAAAAGTCCACTGAAATATAATAAAAAGCGTATTAAAATAGTTAAGGCTAAGCATTGCACCGATTTCCCACTCTTCCATTTTAAAGGAATAATAGTTGAAGTTGAAGCCAACTGTTTGTAACTCAAGGAGCATTGTTACTATTAAATTTTTCGATAGGAGGGGTAGATCGATTGTTTTGCTTAGAGCGGATTCTACTTTCTGCTGCACATCAAAGGGGTCAGAGATTGACATTACATCGATTCTTCCTTTTACCAGGTCTTTAAGGATTTTGCTGAACTTTTCTTGATTTTTAGGCTTAACTTTATACACCCAGCGCTCAAAGTCTTCAGGTACTTTTAGCTTAATGTAATTTCGGGTTGTTACAGATATACTTGGAAGGTGATTTTTAAAATACTCAGGTTCTCCTTTTCTAATTAAGAGGTTTGTAATAAGGATTTCTCCAAATTCTAACTTTAGCAGGTCAATAATCTCAGCTGGCGCTTTTTCGAAAAGTGATACGGTGTAAAAGTGGGGAAATTCAGGCGGTATCGGGGGCCTGAATAAATTTCCTTGTGAATTCTTTAGAATTATAAAGTCTGTGGGTGTGTTTTCTACTTGAAAAAAAACTAAATAAGCCTCTTCGCTACCTATAGTATCGAGGCAAGCCAGCAATAAATTTAAATCCATAAAAGGGTTTTTAATATTTTGGCTCTCCCGTACGTAATCTATTTTTTCCTTAAAATTGAGAAGTTCCAGACTGCTATTTAGGGGAAATTTTATCAAACTTATGGCCATGCAACAACCTCCAGTTTAACTAAGACCACGCCTTTTATCTTCATATCTAATAACTCCGCCGCCTTTTCAGAGAGATCTATTATTCTACCTTTCTTGAAAGGCCCTCTGTCATTTATCCTTACTATTACTGATTTACCGTTTTCCAAGTTTGTTACCTTAACGTAGGTGTTAAACGGAAGTGTAGGGTGAGCAGCTGTCAATTTTTTCGGGTCATATTTTTCACCCGAAGCCGTTCTTCTTCCGCTAAATTCTCTCCCGTAGTAGGATGCATACCCAACCTGAACATACTCTCTCGATGCTTTCCTTGGAGCACAACCTGAAATAAGAAAAATGGCAATTAAGGGGAACAAAAAACCATTTTTCAAAATCATCTAATTTTAATAATAAAATATGGTAGCTGGTTTGTCAATGTATTTAATTGTTTGATTGCCCCATATGGTTAATTTATAATTTTGCTATGAAAAAAATTGGATGGTTTTTTTTTATAACAACTGTCGGCCTGGCTGGCTATTTTCTCTATTTTTATCGTTTTAAGTATGTTCCAGAGATAAATAGACTACAGGTTTTAATAGAAGAAAATCGTGTTTTGAGAGATAGCCTGCTCAAGGTGTTGCCAGTGAGCAAAATTGAGGTGCGTAGAACTGAAAAAGCCTTTAATTTGCCTTATGAGGTGAAATACAAAATAGAAGATTTTTTTGTAAAAAATTCGCAAAGTCTTACAGACAACGCTAAAAGACGTTTGGAAGAAATTTCAAGATCAATCTTGGCGATACCTTATGATACAGTGGAGGTTATACTATTTCCTGGTGGCCAATTGCAGATTAATAGAGCCCTTACTATAAAAAAGGAGCTTATTTCACAGGGATTAGCAGAGGAAAAAGTTTTCGCCCGCGTGACAAGATCAGGTGAGAAGGGTATAATCATAATAAAAGTGAAATGATTGCGTTGATTGTTAACCCAAGAGCAGGTCGTGGTAATGCCTTTTTAAAACTTCCCCATGTAGAAAAGATTGTAAAGAAATTTGGAATTTCCTACGAAGTGTTTATCACATCTGGAACCGGTGATGCGACAAAATTGGGTGAAAGAATTAAAGATTCTGGAAAGTTCGAAAAAATTTTGATTTTGGGGGGAGATGGAACTATAAATGAGGTGATACAGGCTCTGGTAGGAAGTGAAATTCCAATACTTCCTCTTCCTTTAGGAACGGGAAATGATTTTGTAAAATTCTTTTACCCGCGTCAAAGATATGATACAGTCCTCGAGAGGCACTTTCTGTCGGATAGGACAGATAAGATTGACGTTGGCCTTCTGGAAAGTGAAAATTTAAAAAAGTATTTCATAAACGGTATGGGTATTGGATTTGACTCTGAAGTTCTTAACAATATGAAAAAAATTAAATTGCTTAAGGGGGATTTCCTTTATACCAGTGCAGTTCTTCTAACTTTTTTACAATTCAAGGGTACGAATCTGGAAGTCTCTTTAGATAACGGCAAAATATCTTTTGCTGGGAAATTTTTGCTTTTTAACGTTGGTAATGGGCAGTATCTTGGAGGAGGTTTCAGACTGTTTCCAGAGGCCAGTCTGAAAGATGGAAAACTTGACATTTCAATTATTGGCCCTCTTAGACCGATGAGGTTCTTCACTAACTTTTATAAGGCTTTTAAAGGAAAACACATAACACTTCCTGAGGTTAGCTACATAAAATCTGAAATAATTAATGTAAAATCAGATACCCCCTTTAATCTTCAGCTGGATGGTGAACTTGCTCAGAATTTGACCTCTATAAAAGTTTCGGTTAGACCTGCCGCTTTAAAGGTGGTGGCATGAGATTTGTCGTTCTTGGCATTGGCTCCGTTGGAGGATATCTGGTATCCCGGCTGGCACTGGCAGGTAATACAGTGGAAGCCATTGTGAGCAAGAGATCCAATAAGCGTTTAATTGAAGTTGAAGGGATTGAATATTACGAAAGGGATAGGCGTTACATTATAAAAGTGCCGTGCTATGTATACGAAGACCTTATGGAGATTGATACTGATTACCTGATCATCGCAACGAAGACAGGAGACGCCTTACAAATTCTTAATGATCTCAGAGAGAGACGTTTTAACTTTAATTACATAGTTACTGTTCAAAATGGTATTGAATCTCACCTTAAAGCATCTCAGATGTTTGGTGAAGATCACCTAATTCTCTCAATAAGAGAAGGCCTTTATGCCTTTGATATACATAAGATCAGGAATGTAAGTTATGGCACTATTGAAAATGTTGTGACATCTTTAAGCGCTTCCAGAGAATCTATGCTACAGTTTGCTGAAATTTTAGTTGCTTCCAGAATTCCTGCCACGGTTTCATATGATGCCAGGATGGTTTTGCACAAAAAGCTCGTTATAAACAGCATTATTAACCCTATTGCATCAATTTTGAAAGTCAGGAATGGATATCTTCTAAAAATGCTAACGACAAATACTGTGATTGGATTAATTAACGAAGCTATTAAGGTGTTATCCCTTGAGGGTGTTTCCCTTAGTCAGATGGAGATAAGTGAAGATTTGAAGTCAGTGCTTAAAGCAACTTCTGAGAACAAGTGCTCAATGCTGCAGGATCTTGAGAAAAAGAAAAAGACAGAAATCGATTATTTGAATGGATATCTTCTGCGTTTGGCAAAGAAACACAGTATTGAGATACCATTACATCAAATGTTGTACGATCTTATTACAAGGATGGAGGAACTCCATGGACCGCATTAATAAGTTGATGAAATTGTTTGAAGATAAGCCTTTGGATGCTATTTTTCTCTTGAAACCTCTCAACATTTTTTATTTAACTGGAGTTTATGTCAATGGAGTGCTCTACCTTGGGGGTGATAGACCTTTGCTTTTCGTAAGGAGGCCTAAAGAGAGACCTCTCAATTCACGAGTTGATGTGGTTTTTATTAATTCTTTCAAGGATATTAAATCGTACCTTTCTCAACCATTGAGTAGAGTCGGTCTTGAATTAGACTCACTTCCTTATAATACGGTTACGAGAATAGTTTCAACTTTTGGTAGTAAAGAGGTTGTTGACATATCCAATGAGATTCGTCTTGTAAGGATGAAAAAGGATAACGGTGAAATTGAGAAAATTAAATCAGCGGGGCAGATTGTGGCAAAAGTGTTTGAAAAACTCACAGAAGTTTTTGTCCCGGGAATGTCTGAACTGGATTTACTTATAGAGCTTGAGTATTTTTCAAGGAAGATGGGGAATCTTGGAGTTTATAGGATGCATTCCTTTGGAAACGAAGCCTCTTTTTCCCATATACTTCAGGGAGAGAGTGCCTTTTTCCCTTCGTACCTTGATGCCCCAACTGGGGGCCTCGGGGTATCCGAGGCCTTTCCACAGGGGGCTTCTCACAGAAAGATAGAACCCAATAAGCCTTTTACCGTTGACGTGATGATAAATTATGATGGTTATATTGCCGATGCCACGAGAACTTTCGTATATGGTAATGTAAGTGAAGAAGTGAAGAATTATTGGGAAAAGCTTACTTCAATTTACAGATTTCTGGCTGATTTGTTAGTCCCTGGTAGCGTTTGTGAAGATGTTTATTTAAAAACCATGTCTTACGTTGGTTCTCTGGAATTGGAAGATGTGTTTATGGGGGTGGGGCAGGATAAAGTTAAATTTATTGGCCACGGTGTGGGACTCGAAGTGGATGAATTTCCTTTTTTAGCTAAAGGTTTCCAGCTGAAATTGGAGCAAAATACGGTTCTGGCGGTCGAACCCAAGCTATTTAGTAAGTCTTTCGGAATAATGGGCATTGAAGATACTTTCTTGGTTGAGAAAGATGGTCCAAAGTCCTTAATTCCCTTCGACCAAGGGTTGGTTGTTTTATGAGGTTTTTAATTGGCTATCTTCAATATTTGCCTGAAAAAGGAAATCCTGAGAAAAACATCGAAAAGGTCAGAAGCATGCTGAAAAACAAAGATTTTGACATTCTTGTTTTACCTGAATTGGCATTTTCAGGCTATTTTTACTTAACCCGAGAAGAGATTCTACCCTATGCTGATAAGGGTTTCAACAGTACACCTGCCCTCTTTTTAAAGGAACTTTCCAGAAGCAAAAATGCTTTAATACTTTGTGGTTTTCCTGAAAAGGCAGGTGATAGGCTTTATAACAGCCAATATGCTTTTTTGCCTTCTGGGGACGTCGTGGTTTACAGAAAGAGTCACCTTTTTTATAAAGAAAAGCTTTTGTTTGCTCCGGGGGATACCGGTCCGGTTATTGTTGAGTTTAAAGGAGCAAAGGTGGGAATGATGGTATGCTTTGACTGGTTTTTCCCGGAGTTCTCAAGAATTCTTGCTTTAAAAGGTGCTCATTTGCTTGCACTTTCAGCAAATTTGGTACTTCCTGGTTTGGGTCAGAAGGGAATGTTTATTCGCTCCGTTGAAAATAGAGTGTTTTCTATTGTGGCAAATCGAGTTGGAACAGAGTGCTCTCGAGAAGGTGAGTGTTTGGATTTCACCGGAATGAGCCAGATAGTCTCACCTAAGGGCGAGGTCTTGGTCCAGAGTGGTGTGAAAGACGAAGAGGTGAAAATAGTGTCTGTGGATTTGAAAAAGGCTGAAAATAAAAATGTCACTTCTCTAAATAATGCGTTTAAGGATAGAAGAATCGATCTATACGGTGGTCTTTTGAATGAGTAGTTTGATTTTTTGCCTCGTTCTTCTTAGTCAGAGTGACCCTTGGTGGGCGAAGGATAAAGTGAGGCATTTTGCAACAGCTTATGTTTTGACTAAGGCGGCGATGCAGACAGGCATGGAAAAGAAATATTCTGCTGGTATAGTGATAAGTTTGTCAGTGGTGAAAGAAATTTATGATAAGAAAGTCAAAAAAACTTCCTTTAGTTTTAAAGACCTTTTGTATGACCTTGGTGGAGTCGCACTCAGCTACTGGCTATGAGGTCTGTTAAGGCTACTTTGCTTTATATCATAAAAGACGGAAGAGTCTTGCTTGTTTACAAAAAGAGGGGGCACGGAGAAGGTAAGTGGAATGGGATAGGGGGTAAGATTGCTGATGGTGAAAATCCATTGGAATGTGTAATAAGAGAAGCGAGAGAGGAAGTTGGCATAGAGGTAGGAGATATAAGGTTGCATGGAATTATCTATTTTTATAATGTTTATGGGAAGGATTGGGAAGTGTGCGTTTTTAGAACATCTTCCTATGAGGGTGATATTTCTGAAAGCGAAGAGGTTTTTCCTAAATGGTTTGAATTCAGTGAAATCCCATATAACGATATGTGGGAGGATGATAAGGAGTGGCTTCCCCACTTAATAAGGGGTGATTATTTCATAGGAAATTACTATTTCGAAGGTGATAAATTGGTAAAATCTGAATTGAATTTAGTTAGCGAAGAAGACCTTTTAAAAGAGTATCAGATATTTGTTTCGGACGATGATGAATAGGTTAAGGATGAGAGTCATCCTGCGGGAAAGGCCGCAACATGCAAAAGATTACCCTGGGTGGTAAATATTTTAGTGAGTAAGTTTTCTTTATTTCCGATAAGGATATCTCCCTCCGTTGGAGATTGGTGTTTTTTTAAGGTAGAATCGCTTATGAGACTCATAACCTCTTCAGGTGATTTAGGGATTGACGGTCCCTTTACATATCTTCTTATGTACCCATCGAGAATATAACTTTTCAGTAGTTTTTTCTCAAATCTTCTATATATGGGGTTAGATCCAAAAAAGTCGCAGCCTATGAACTCATCCTTTATGTATGCGAGAAATCCGATAGAGTTTTCTATGGTTTCAAGGCCTTCCATAAGTTCTTCAATTACATCGTTTAAAGTTTTATAGATGTCATGGAAAGAGCTCGTGAGACTACTAATTCTTGTTGCTTTCAATGTGATATCGATCTGAGACCAAATTAGTGATTGATTACTCTTAAAACCCTGTTTTTTCTCGAGGGATTCTTTTACAGTTTGTGCCAGTGTACTTCTCAAAGAAGGAGTTATTGTAAATCCACCTTCACTGAAAATTGGGCTACCTTCCCATCGGTGCTGCTCAATGCAGGTTACGGGAACTACGTATTCTTTTTGAGGCTCTATGTATATATCCACGTTTAAAATTCTATTCTGCCTGGCTCCGAGTACTTCCTCTCCATCTATAGCAAAGACTGGCCTTTCCCCGGTATTTTGAATTGATATTTTATCTACACCGTGGATATCTTTAAGAATGACACTTCTGGTTCTTATTGCCTCCTCGATGGTTGTAAAGCCATCATCACCTAACTTACCTTCGATAGGGTAGATTTTGACATTGTGAATGAAAAATGGACTTCCAATTTTTAAGTTGCTAAAAGACCACAAATCTTTTGGTTTCATATTGAAATATTAGTGTTATTACTGTGAAGAGTCAACAAGAAAGAGCCTCTTAACTCTTTCTATTTTTCTTTTTATGCGTTCAACATCCTGAATAAATGAATTCCTCTCACTGTAAGTGATGAGATAATTCAAAATCTTGAGGGAGATGTTCCCTTTACCTAAGTAGCAAAAGGTATCTGCAATTCCCTCCAGAAAAGTAATCCAGAAATCTGTTCTTCTTTTTGAATCTGCTTTTTCAATAATTGACCACGCTTTTTGAAATGCTTGTTTAAACTCTTCTTTTCTACCTTGGTAAAAATTGAATGCCATTTCTATGGAGTAGGCGTTGATCTTAAACTCTTCATAAACGCTGTTTTCAAGAGCCTGTTTTAATGCCTCTAAAAGCTCCTTTACTTTGTTAAAGTCTCTTTCTATGAGAAAGATTTCAATAGCTTGCAGATAAACTAAAAGGCTTGCGTACGTTTTCTTTGGCCCCCCTATTTCCTTCAAGACCTCATTTATAATAGGGACAGATTTTTCAAGGTCTTTAAATCCTATGGCATAGACATAGGCTAAGTTTCTTTTTATAGAAATTAGGGCATCCTTCATGCCCAGTTCACTGGCAACCTGGTACGCCTCCTTTATAGCTTCTAAAGCTTCTTCGTGAAATTCCATGAATCTTAGAGTTACCGATATGTTGTTCAAGGCAAGTGCAAGAAGATGCCTGTCAAAAACCTTTTTTGATTCTATGGCGGCCTTTTTGAAGTTTTCAAGAGCTTCTTGGTATCTTCTCAAATCAAGGTATAGGGATGCTTTGTTGTTAAGAACTGTTATAAGCCCAGCCTTGTAACCAACCTTTCTGTAGTAAAATTCAGCTCTATCATATTCTTTGAGAGCTTCTTCGTATTTACCAGCACGGGATAGGACAATGGCTCTATTTATACATACACTTCCAAGTCCACGAATATTTTGATGTCTATTCCTTATTTCCTCCGCTTTTTCAAGAAGTTCCAAAGCTTTTTCGGTCTGGTTTAGATCCATTAAGTTTAGTGCCTGAGCGTTATATGCATCAGCGAGGGTTTTCTCCTCTATTTGGATATCCTGTCGATTTAAAAGATCTTCAAGCAAATTGTAAGACTCCTGTATTTTAAATTGCCTTTTCAGAATCCACGCTTTCAGGGTATAAGACTCTGCATTTTCTTCCAGTTCTAAGGATTTTTCAATTGCTTCCATTGCACTTTGGGGGTCACCACTCTCAATAAGGAGTTCAGCCAGTTTTCTGTAAGAAAGGGCTGATACCTTATTATTTGCAATATAATCTTTCAACAGTTCTATGGCTTTTTTAAGTTCGCCTTTTATAGAGAGAAGAGTCACATATTCAGCAAAGGCTTTTTCCCTTTCTATTTCGTTATCTTCTGATTCTGTGTACCACTGTAAAAACCTGATGGCTTCCTCATATGCAAAGGCTTTCTTCGTTTTTTCGGCAGCAAGCTTGGAGTAAAATTTAATTTTTTCTTTATCCTGTGAAAGCCATGCATGGTAAGCACAGAGTTCTTCTTTCCCTCCAAAGCTTGGTAGCTTACTTTCGAGAACTTCTAAGATTGTTTTTGATATGTATCGCTTCTTTGATGAACTGATTTCATTTAAAATTGCGTCCCTTATGATGCCCTCTTTAAAAGCGAAGTAATCTTCTTTTAGTTGTTCTACCAACTTTTCCTTCAAGAGTTTGTTGATAACTTCGTAAATATATCCCCGGTTTAGATTTGTTACATTTGCGATTAGGTCGACGTGAAATTCTTGCCCTATAATGGCCGCCACTTCCAGAACCTTTTCACCTGAGAATTTCTTGAGTCTATTCTTAATTAGAGCCTCTATAGTTTCGGGTAAAACTAACTTTTCGTATTCTTTTAACTTCCACTCATCGTCTTCCAAGACGATGTGGCCATTCTCAAAAAGTTCCTTTATGATTTCTTCAACGAATAGGGGATTTCCACCAGTTTTCTGGAAAATCAGCTTTTTTAAATCATCTTGAGCTGGTGCTTGAAGAATAGATTCTACAAGCTCGAAGGTAGAGGATTCATCAAGGGGGGGTATTTCAAATTCAATTGTTAGTTTCTCGTCAATTAACTTCTTTAAAGTCTCTTTAATGTATGATGTTTCAAGCTCTTCGATCCGTGCAGTAGCAAGAATTGTTATGTTTTTGGGAGTATTTCTGACAATATAGTTGACCAGGTTCACGGAACTGCTATCAATCCAGTGAATGTCGTCGATATAAACGAGAAGTTTCTTATTATCCGCGATCTCTTCCAGTAGTTGCATGAAGGTTTCAAAAAATTTAAAGATATCTATGTCGGTGGTGATGGGCTGGCTTAAATCCGGAACTATAGGCTTTAAGGCCTGTTTCTGGTAAGAGTCTAGATTTGAATAGATTTCTCTAAATTCTATCTCGTGTTTTTCTCTGTATCTCTTTATAAGTTCCTGAAAGGGGACATAAGGTATCTGAGAAAGGCTTCCATAGCACTGTGTGCTTAATATTCTCGAGTCTTCAATAAGTTTCAAACACTCTATTGCAAACCTTGTTTTACCAGTACCGGCTTCACCTTTAATTAGAACCAAAGGATAATGCTCGTTAAGGAGTGTAATTAGTTTTGCTTTTTCTTTTTGCCTTCCTACAAAGATTTTTGATGGTATCCTGGGATAGAGGGTTTCTTCAATGTAGGTAAAAAATCTTCCTTTTCCCGCTTGTTTTGCTTTGTACATTGCCTTGTCTGCTTTCTCTATTAATATTTCAGATTCAGTTCCGTGTGTTGGAATTTCAACAATTCCAATGGAACAAGAGATTTTTAGATTTTGTTGAGAAAGGTTTCTTATTATTCTATCAGCAACGTTTTCGGCCCTTTCTAAAGATGTATTGGGAAGTAATATGATGAATTCGTCACCACCATATCTAGCAATGGTATCAGACTCTCGCAAAGTTTCTTTCAGAATTTGGACGAAATTTAACAATGTCTTATCACCCTCAAAATGACCATAAAGGTCATTTATATACTTAAAATTATCAAGGTCCACAAATAAAAGAGAGCTTTTTCCACCGTATCTTTTTATGCGCTTTACTTCCTGCTCTATAAGTGAATAAATTGCACTTCTTGTGAGTACACCTGTTAAATCATCTACTAAATGTTTGACGGTTTCTTTTAGCATATCAGAAAACCCTTTCCAAGTTTTCTTTTAATAGCATTAATCTTTTCGATTCTAAATTTAACATTTTGCTTTGGGCGTCTTCTATCAAGTTTGACAGGATTTTTCTCATTCCTTCTTTTTTGCCAATTGCCCCAAGCAGAAGGGCGAGATATTCGTTGTATCGCTTTTTTTCCTCCACTCTTGAATTTTTTAGCAGTTTGGCGAGTTTTTTCAATGATTCCACGAAAGTTTTGCTGTCACTTCGTTTAAAGCTCAATATGCTCTTTATTATATAATACTTCAGATTCAACTCAAAGGTTTTTGCTTCTTTAAGGGCATTATCAAACTGTTCCATTAGTCGATTTGCACGTTCTATTTCACCAAGGTATATCAAGTTCTCCGCATTTTCAAGGACAGTGGAGACAAGGGTGGTTATGGAGTCGATTTTGGGTAGTAGTTTATTTATTTCCTCATCTTTTTTTAAAGCTTCTTCTTTATTCAATATACCCCTGCTGTAAAGGGTCATAAATAATTGGTTTATAAAGAGGTTAAGCGTTTCAATTTGAAGGTTACTTGAGACTTGCTCGGCTTCAACCAAAAGTTTTTCAGCCTTCTCATATTCACCTACGTCAATGTATAGTGAAGCTAAATTACCTAAGCCCATAACTAAAGACAGGTCATCTCCGATTTGTCGAGCGATTTTGATCGCCCTTTCAAGGCCATTGATGGCTTCTTCATATCTTTTAATGTATTTTAAAGTATCGCTGTAGTTGTGAATGGCGATCAGCATTCCCCTTTTATCTCCAATATTATTATAAATCTCGTTAGCTTTTTCGAACTCCTCAAGGGCTCTCTGATAAAAGCCCTGATTTGCATAAAGTGTACCAAGATTTAAATGAATATTTGCTACGCCTTTTTCATTACCCAGTTTTTCTCTCAGTGCCAGAGCCTTTTTGAAATATTTTTCCGCCTCTCCAAATTCTTCTTTTTCCGTTAAGAGAAGGGCACAGGTGTTATAGTAATATGCTTTTTCAAGATCAGGAAGATCGTTCTCCTTATTCTTAAATTCTTCTAAGATTTTCGAAGCTTCTTTTATTTTTTCACCGTATATGAGAAGCCAAGCCTTTCTCAGTATGTATAGATCTTTTTTCTCAATTTTTATTGCCTTCTCAATGCTTTCTATAGCTTCGTAAAATTTTCCGGATTTTGAGTAGGCTTCGGCCAGTTTGTTAAGAATTGCTGCATCATCTCCAAATTTGGAAAGGTAATAATTTAGTTCTTTTATTGCTTTTGGTATATCTCCAATGTGTAATAGTAAATCTGCATATTCAATAGTAGCTTCTTTCGCATTATCGGGGTCCTCTTCACTTTCAAGGTACCATTTATAGTATTTCAATGCTTCTTCGTATGCATAGAATTTCCGGAATCTCCTCGCTGCATTTAGTGAATATTTTTTTATCTTTTCCTTTTCTCCGGTATAATAGGCATGATAGGCGAGTTTTTCCTCAGGAATTTTAAGTATTTCTTTATGCCTTTCAAGAGTTAAAAGAATGTTCTTGTGAATAAATCTTTTTCTGTGCTCAGTAATTTGTGAAAGTATCATTTCTCTTGTAATTCCTTCTTTGAAGGCAAAGGTGTCTAAGCCCCTTTCTACAAGAATACCCGTCCTTATCAGTTTATCAATAATGTCAAAGAGTTCCCCGATGTTGGTTTGGGCAACAAGCTCAAGAATTTTTATGTTGAACTCGTTGCCCAAACAGGCCATTATTTCAAGGATCTTTTCACTTTGGAAGCGTTTTAGTCTTTCCGTTACTATGTTTTGAAGGGATTCCGGGACGTGGTCTATATAGTCAGCCTTGATGTGCCAGAGTTCTCCGTCAAAGTAAATGATTTCGTGTTTGAAATATTCTTTGATTGTTTCTTCTATGAAATAGGGATTTCCACCACACTTTTCATATAGTTTATACTTCAAATTTTCAGAACATTTTCCCTGGAGGATAGTCTCTATCAATTCAAAAGTCTCGACCTGGGTCAATTCTTTAAGTTGTAACTCTTCAATCAATCTTTCCCTCGTTACATGAGAATAAAATTTTTCAAAGCTTTTATTTTCCATTTCATCCTTTCTAAAGGTGGTGACTAATTTAAGGTTTTTCAATTCTGCGTGTGCAATGTAGTATAAGAGTTCAAGGGTGGGCGAATCTAAAAGATGCAAATCGTCTATAAATGCGACGATCTTGTACCGTTCAGAAAAGTGGGAAATTAGTTTTACATAGGCATCGTAAAATTTGTATCGATCTACATTTTCAGGAATATAGCCAAGTTCAGGATAGAGTAAGCTAAGTGCTACTCTTTCACTTTCGTCGAGGGATTCTAAGGCTTCTTTGAAGTGAAAGTTGTCGGCTTCTTTAATTTTTTTCAAAAAAATTCTAAAGGGATAAAATGGGGTGGAAAGTTCATCTCTTGAAGGTTTAGCGACTATAACTAAAAAATCTTTTAGATTTTTTAGCCCCTCTTTGATTAAGGTTGATTTCCCAACTCCTGGGGCACCTGAAACCGCTATTAGGGGAACTTCTGATTTGGTTATATTTTCTAAAAGCCACAATAATTCTTTCTTTCTACCTGCAATAATTGGAGCAGGGATAACTGGAGCTACAGAGTCTTCTTCTTGCAAGATGTAGTAAGTTTCTTTTCCACTTTTTTTTGCTTTGAATAGTGCTATTTCTAATCTTGAAAAGATAGTTTGCCAGTCTGTACCGTGAGTTGGAACTTCAACAACGCCGATGGAGCAAGATAGCTTGCTTTTTCTGAAGTTCTTATTTTTAAGTTCGTTTATTATCCTTTCACAAACAAACTTTGCATTAATGGCCGGGGTATTGGGTAGTATTACGATAAATTCATCACCGCTTAGCCTGATCACTGAATCTGACTCGCGCAAGGATTTCACAAGGAATTGGGCGAACTCATAAAGTAGTCGGTCACCTTCTCTGTGGCCGTAAAGATTGTTCACAAGATTGAAGTCATCAAGGTCTATATAAAGGATTGTGAATTGCCCTCCGTATCTTCTTATCTTTTTCAATTCCTGTGAAAGAATAATATCAAGGTAACGACGATTGTAAACCTGAGTAAGCTCGTCTCTTAGACTATCTAAAAGCTCTAAAAACATACCCTTACTTAATTATAAAGAAGAGTATTATTCCTGTTCAAGTGTCAATATAACGTTTGCAAGACCTATTACAAACTCAACTCCGACAGCAACTTGGCATATTCTTCTTGAATCAGTGAGGTGAGAGAGCTCAGAGGAATTTTTGTATCTTCAATTCTATTAATAGGAAGAATATCGTAGGTCGTCCCAGCCAAGAATGCACCTTCCAGTTTCTGGATTTCTTGGAGAAGTATTGGCCTTTCTTCCACAGGAATTTGGTGCTTTCTGGCAATATCTATTACTTTTTCTCGTGTGATGGATGGTAGAATCTCATTTGTTGCGGGATAAGTGATCAGCTTCCCGCCTAATATCCCAAAGAAGGAGGATGAGGTACTTTCAGTAATGTAGCCGTTTTTATAAAATAGTGCATCAAAAAATCCCCTTTCCTTTGCTTCAATTTTTGCGAGCACATTAGGTAGAAGCATTGTTGTTTTTATGTCACAGCGTGCCCATCGGATGTCAGGATAAAGTATCACCGAGACCCCTTCTTTAAAGAGCCTTGATGCAAGCGGCCTGAATTCGCTGGTGATGATTATGAGTGCGGGTTTCGTGTTTTTTCTCGGTAAATGGCTTCTTGGCTCTTTCCCTCTGGTTATCTGCAAGTATATTGCTGCTTCTTTTTTCTTAAGTATTCTTAGTGATTTTTTAATTATCTCTTCAAGATATTCTCTATCAAATTGGTAGTTTATTTTTAATTCTTTTAGCCCCCGTTCGAGTCTCGAAAGGTGCTCATCAAGGAAAAAAGGCTTTTCATTTCTTGCTCTGATAACCTCGTATACGCTATCGGAAAAGAAAAATCCCCTGTCTTCTATATTTGAGAGGGGTTTTTTCTTAAATTTTCCATCAAGGAAGTAGACTCTTTTTGCCATAAGAAAATTTTACTGAATGTTTTATGAATATGCCAGAACAACCGATAATTCTTGACCTTACACGTAAAAAGTTATATACTGAAAGCATATGGGAGGTGAGAAAATGTCTATTATTTTGACGGGCACATTTAGATTAAAAGTCGGACTCGCTGAGATGTTGAAAGGTGGAGTGATAATGGATGTGACTTCTGCTGAACAGGCCAAGATTGCTGAGCAGGCGGGTGCTGTCGCTGTGATGGCTCTGGAAAGAGTACCTGCAGATATTAGGAAAGAAGGTGGGGTTGCCAGAATGGCAGACCCTGAAAAGATAATCGAGATTATGGAGGCTGTTTCTATTCCTGTGATGGCAAAGGTTAGAATAGGGCATTTTGTTGAGGCCCAGATTCTTGAAGCCCTTGGTGTTGATTTCATCGACGAGAGTGAAGTCTTAACCCCTGCTGATGAAGAATACCATATTAACAAGCACGTTTTCAAAGTACCTTTTGTTTGCGGTGCAAGGGACCTTGGTGAGGCATTAAGAAGGATTGCAGAAGGTGCTGCAATGATAAGAACAAAAGGTGAAGCGGGCACGGGCAATGTAGTGGAAGCGGTACGACATATGAGGAAGATTCAGTCAGAAATTAAGAGGCTAACAACTCTTGGAGAAGAGGAATTGGTTACTGAGGCTAAAAAACTTGGTGCCCCTTACGAACTGGTAAAATATGTGCACGATCATGGCAAACTGCCTGTTCCCAATTTTGCTGCAGGTGGGATTGCCACGCCTGCTGATGCGGCTCTTATGATGCAGCTTGGTGCAGAAGCGGTATTTGTTGGCAGCGGGATTTTCAAATCGGAAAATCCCGAGAAAAGAGCAAGGGCAATAGTCGAGGCTGTTACCTATTACGATGACCCCGAGATACTTGCAAGGATCTCTAAGGGGCTTGGTGAACCGATGCGTGGAATTGATGTTTCCAAATTGTCACAAGAAGAGTTGCTACAAACAAGGGGGTGGTAGTGAGGATTGGAATTCTCGCAATACAAGGGGATTTTGAACTTCACGCACGTAAAATTATAGAAACGGGGAACGATTACTTGCTCGTGAAGAAAGCCTCACAGCTTGACGAAATTGAAGGCATAATTTTGCCAGGGGGAGAGAGTACGACCATCACCAAGATCATTAGCAGATACGCCCTTGACGAAATTTTAAGGGAAAGGATCGAAAATGGTTTTCCTGTTCTTGCCACCTGTGCGGGCTTAATAATGCTTGCAAAGAAATTTGAAGGGAAGGAAAGCGAAGTGACCCCTCTTGGAGTTCTTGATGTTACTGTGAAAAGGAATGCTTATGGAAGACAGAGGGAATCCTTTGAAGCTCCACTCCGAATTAATTTTGACGGAAAAGAAGTTGAACTTACAGGCATTTTTATTAGAGCGCCAAAGATTGTTGACACAGGGAAGGAAGTTCAGATCCTTGGAAGTTTTGAAGGTTCTCCGGTCATTGTAAGGCAGGGAAATATCCTTGCAATGACCTTCCATCCCGAGTTGGCAGAAGGAACGGAAGTTTATGAATATTTCTTGAATATAGTAAAAGGGAGAAAATAGCATGTTTGAAAACTTAAAAAAAGCTGATCCGGAAGTTTTTGAAGCCATCTTTAATGAGCTTCAAAGGCAAAGAAATGGTCTTGAGCTTATTGCCTCTGAAAACTTCACTTCTGATGCCGTGATGGAAGCGATGGGCAACGTTATGACCAACAAGTACGCAGAGGGTTATCCCGGGGCGCGGTATTATGGAGGGTGCGAATTTGTGGATGTAGTTGAGAGGCTTGCCATTGAAAGGGCAAAACAGCTTTTTGGTGCAGATCATGTTAATGTCCAGCCTCACTCGGGTGTTCAGGCGAATATGGCAGTTTATTTTGCTGTTTTAAACCCTGGAGATACAATCTTGTCAATGCAGCTTTCCCATGGTGGTCATCTTTCCCATGGGCACAAGGTTTCCTTCTCTGGAAAATTGTATAATGTAGTTCATTATACTGTTCATCCCGAAACGGAGAGAATTGACTTCGATTTGGTGAGAAAGCTTGCTTTAGAGCATAAGCCGAAGCTTATTTTAGCAGGTTATTCTGCTTATCCAAGGATTATTGAGTGGGATAAGTTCAGGGAAATTGCGGATGAGGTTGGAGCCTATTTTATGGCTGACATTGCACACATTGCAGGACTTGTTGCTGCTGGAATTCATCCTTCACCCATTCCTTATGCTCATTTTGTAACTACCACGACTCACAAGACCCTTCGCGGACCAAGGGGTGGCATGATTATGTGCAAAGCTGAATTTGCAAAAGATATTGATAAAGCAGTATTTCCGGGTGCTCAGGGAGGACCGTTGATGCACGTTATTGCCGCGAAGGCTGTCGCTCTTAAGGAGGCGCTCACTCCTGAATTTAAACAGTACCAAGAACAGATTGTAAAGAATGCTAAGAAGCTGGCTGAGACTCTAATTTCCGAGGGACTGCGTCTTGTTACAGGAGGAACGGATAATCATCTAATGCTAGTGGATCTGAGGCCTTTCAGGATTACTGGAAATATTGCTGAAAAAGCTCTGGAAAAAGCCGGTATAACGGTGAATAAAAATACCATCCCCTTTGATCCAGAAAAGCCAACGGTTACAAGTGGTATAAGAATAGGAACCCCTGCAGTTACTACAAGGGGTATGAAAGAGGACGAAATGGTAAAGATAGGGAAATTGATAAGTAAGGTTTTAAGGTCCCCCGATGATGAAAAGGTGATTGGCGATGTAAGAAGGGAGGTTCAGGAACTTTGTGAAGCTTTTCCGCTTTATCAGGAACGCTATGAAAACATGAGGAGACTTATATGAAGAAAAAAATAAAAGCATCCTCTCTTCTAATTTTGGTTAGTTTACTTTTTGCATCCCACGAAAATATTGGAATTACCACTTATTCAAGATCAATTTCTGAAAGTGGCGTTGGCGGTGTCTCTGGTGTAGAAGCCCTCTTTGTTAATCCTGCGGGTCTTTCTTCTGGTTCAAAAATAGATCTCTTACTTTCTTATGAAATCCCTTATGGTAACATTAAGGGGCTAAAATCAACAATTCTTGGATTTAAGTATTCTAATTTTGCTATCGGGATTAGTGAGTATTTTCTGAACATAGAAAATGAGGGCAAATACGCTGAAGGAATGTATCTCCTATCTTATGGAAGAAATATAGGGGTTATCAATGTGGGCGGAAGTTTAAACATATACAAATTTCAAGATCCAAGATTTGGTGCAGAATACAAGGGGGGAATTGATCTCGGCGTACAGTCTGCCGTCTCGGATTTTGTTTCTGCTGGTGTTTTTTATAAAAACATAACACGAAGCACCATTAGGGGGAGCGATTTACCTCAATATTTGGATATTGGCCTAACTATTTCCATTCAAAGATTGAGTTCAACTTATTTGAGTTTTAGGATGTATCCTGGTAGTTCTCCCGTCTTTATGCTGGGGGAAGAGGTTTCCCTCGCAAGCGGGTTGCTTCTGGTTAGAGGGGGACTTAATTACGGTGAAGATTATAAAAAAGCTTCCTTCGGGCTCGGAGTTAATTTGAAAGATTTCGTTGTAGATTATGCCTTTTCAACAAACTTTGAATTGTCTCCTGCTCATTCATTCTCTATCAGATTCAGGAGGTGATAGTGGTTAAGTATTTTCTTTTGTTTTTTCTCATTTCTCAGTTTGAAGGAAAAGTTGATCTCAACAAAGCGAGTTTAGAGGAGCTTCTGGAGTCCATTCCTATTGACAGCGTTAAAGTAGTAAAGCTTTATACCTACCGGGAAAATTACGGACCTTTTCACAATATCTTCGAAGTGGCTAAATTGCCTTTTATTACGCCAGAAGATATTAAGGTTTTGAAAGATCGGGTTTATTTTAGTCGGAGAGAGAGGGAAGCTTACTTTTCTTTTTATGCTCAGGAAGTAAGGGAAAGAATAGTGACTGAAGAGAGCCCACAGGAAACAGCACTGGACTACTGGTTCAGTGCCCTTGCTAACCCATTGAATGTCAATAAAGCTTCCATTGATGAACTTTACTCCATCTATGGGGTCTCACTTATAGATGCGGTTCAAACTTATAAAAGGGCCAAAATGGTTGGATTTCAAAGGCCTTCCCATCTTAGAAGGACTCCTGGCTTATCATACTATGGGTATCGGAATATGCTTCCTTATATTACTTTCAGAGATCCAAGACCTGTCCCCTTTACGGGATGGGTTACCTTTAATATTAGCCATTATTCAGAACTTTTCCAAGAAGAGACCAGTGACATTGAAGCTCGTCTTGAACAGTTAACTTCTTCTATATCTGATACAACTTCAACCCTTTGGTCCAACTTAAAGGCAGCGGGTTGGACGGCCCAAGATAGTCTGTGGCTTGCTAATCAGCTTTTGAAGGAAAGGGATGAAGCTTCCCTCCTAAAACCTGAACCCTACATTAGGTTTAAATTTAATGGCCTCGCTTGGGGGAAGGTGAGAGTAGGGTTTTCCTTGTACAACAATCCCTATTTGCTACAACCTTTGCCAAAGTACTTTGCTTCAGTAGAAAAGTTGAAGTTGCCCTTTGGACTGGTCTTGAATAGAGGTGTTCTGGGATACTACCGTATTACCCTTGACCATGGGCTTCTTATTGATAACAGCGATGAGGGACGATCCAGGTTGATGGATAGGGTTTTTGGAATTTTTGGAGACCTTTCAAGGTATGATGCTTTTTCTCTTTACGGAGGAGCAGTTGAGGCTGTTAAAGGACCTGTAAAAATCTCTTTGTGGCATTCTTATACTTTGAAAAACGGTGTTGAAGATAAAGATGGGAATTTGGTTTTTTATTACGATGGAGATTTTATTCCATCGGTATTTAAAGACAAGTTTTATGAAAAAGTCCAGGGATTTAACGTAAAACTTGAGGTTCTGAAAGGTATTCCCGGGACCCAGGTGGGATTTTCGGGCATGAGAATATGGTATTCACGCCCCATGCTCTGTAACTTTTCATTTATGGATATTCCTTTGGATAGAGAAGATTTTTCTGACCCTGTTTTCAACTGGTTAGGTGGGCAGGAGAAGAAATTTATCCAGATTTCAAGTAGAACGGTCCTTTACCCATTTTCTCTTGAAATGGAGTATGCGAAAGAGCTCAAGGGGGGAGATGCAGTTTTTATAAAGGGAAGAGTTCAGCAAAGCATTTTTAATCTGACACTAATTTATAGAGATTATGACGTTAAATACACCAATCCTTATGCAAGACCGTTTTATGAAGATACTCGATTCAGATATACAACTTTAACGAGGGATTACCGGCTGATTGATCCAATGTATGCCAGCCTTGGATATTTACCATTTCCAAAGCCTGAGCAAGGTGTCTATATTGAAGCAAGGTATCAACCCTTTGCAAGACTCCTTTTCCCAAGGTTATACCTTGATTTGTGGCGAGATAAATCAGATTTGCAAAGTAACTATCGGGCTCAGTTTCAGGTGGAATATAGAGTCGTTAATCAGTTTAGGGTCAGGTACACTAATAGGATGCAAAGGAAGTCAAATATTAGGTACCTCGGCGTCTCTTCCAGTTGGCTTAACGAAAACTCATTTCAGTTTATGATTCCCTTTGGCGGTACTTTCTTTACCGCAGAGTATAGAAGTTCTATAATGAAATTAACCGAAAGGGGTATTGATTTCAGAACATCCATTTACGGGTCTTTCCTTTCTTTTTACTTAGATAGAGATGTGACTCCAGGTCTTTCGATCAAAGCAGGTGCAGTGGTATGGGCAACCAACGGGTACTCCCTCTGGCACTTTGAAGATACTGGTATCGACTTTCTTTACGGTGATGGAAGCAAGTGGTTTTTATCCATTGTTGAAAGACTCAAGCCGAATCTTGGTTTGCGTTTTAAGGTGAAAGATAAGCTAACCGCTTATCCGCATACCGGTTTACTGAACAGGAATATCGTGGACCCAGAGGGTAATGAAGTCTATTTACCTTTTGTGGATCGTAGGAGGGTATTTAATATTCAGTTAAGTTTGGACTACTCTTTTTAAAATGATC